>JAYSQK010000172.1:0-7102 GCA_043721555.1 Frankiales bacterium | reverse complement strand
CTGACGGTGCCGGCGAGCGGGGCGTAGACGTCCGAGACGCTCTTGGTCGACTCGACCTCGCCGAATGCCTGACCGGCATCGAGCTCGGTGCCGACCGCCGGCAACGTCACGAAGACGATGTCACCGAGCGCGTCCTGGGCATAGTCGGTGATCCCGATGCGCAGGACGGCGCCGTCCCCGGTGCCGATGACGCGCACCCACTCGTGCTCGGCGGTGTACTGCAGATCGTCGGGGTTCACCGGCGCCTCTCGGTCGGTGCGCAGCTGCGCAGCGGGCTCGTCGTTCAGCCCCCGGTCGCAGGGGCTGGCCGAGCGTAACGAGGCCGATCCAGGCCCCGCAAGGCGCCCACGCGAAGGGTCGCGACCCGCTCGATGCGGGCCGACCCGGCTTGCTGCTGCACCGTGTCGACGACCCCGCCCGGGATGGCCAGGGCAGCGGACAGGGTCGCCGGGTCGCCGATGACGACGAAACGGTACGGCGGGCGCAGGACGCGGCCGTCGACAGCCACCCCGCCGTCGCGATCGAGCAGCGAGGTCGACGCGACGACCCGGACCGAGGACGCGACACCCGTCGGTCCGGGGCCCTCGATCTGGACAGCTTCGGCGCCGGCGTCCCGCAACTCCTCGAGGGCGTCGAGCAACACGTCGGCGCCGACCCGGCCACGCGGATCGGTGATCGTCACGGTGATGCCCGGTCCGGTCGCTGGGCTCGTCCCGGCCAGGACACCGAGCAGCTGGGTTCGCCGCCGGGCATCAGCCAATGCCGCCTCGCTGGCCCCGGTCCCGGAGGTGAGTCGCTCCCGGCTGGCCGACAGGCTCGCCACCTCCTGGCGCAGCCGGTCGCTGCGGTTGGACAGGTCGTCGAGGATCTGCACCAGGTCCTCCTGCCGGGCACTGGTGAGCAGGCCGTCGGTGCGCGTCGACCTGACCTGCACGACGACGGCGAACCCGAGCCCGGCCAACAGCAGCGCGACCACCAGGTCGAACCGCCGGCGGCGGAACGCGAGCAGCCCGACGAGCCTCGTTAGCGCGTTCATGCGCGAAACACGTGCCGTCGGATGGCGGCGGCGTTGGTGAAGATGCGGATGCCGAGCACGACGACGACGCCGGTCGAGAGCTGGCCGCCGACACCGAGCTGGTCACCGAGAAACACGACCAGCCCGGCGACGAGCACGTTGCTGACAAAGGACACCACGAAGACCCGGTCGTCGAAGATCCCGTCCAGCTGGGCGCGGATCCCGCCGAAGACGGCATCGAGAGCCGCAACCACGGCGATCGGCAGATAGGGCTGCAGCGCGCCGGGCACGGTGGGATGCAGGAACAGGCCCAGGGTGACCCCGAGCACCAGGGCCAGGGCCGGGATCACGGCGCCACCACCGGCCGGACCAGGCGCAGGTCCGGCACCCCAGCGGCGGGCAGATGCAGGTCCCGAGCTCGCGAGACCTCGAAGCCCAGGCCGTACAGCGAGGTGTAGGTCGCGAACCGACGGCCGGTCGGACTGTCGACGAAATCCGGTTCGAGTCGCTGCGGGTCGCCGATCGCGCGCAGGACGTACGGCGGGGACAGCGGGCGGAAGTCGACCAGGATCGCCGCCCCCGCCGATCGGATCGCGGTCTGCGCGGTCAGCCGCAGGCCGTTGATGCTCATCGCCTCCGTGCCGACCGACCACAGCGCGTTGGCCACATCCTGCAGGTCGCGGTCGAGCACCCTGCCGTCACCGCTCTGGCCGCCACGCGGTGCGGTCGTGGTGGTGCCGCCGGTCGCGGCCCCGCCGGTTGCGTCCGCCGACCTGGCGTCGTCGAGGGTGACGACGACACCGGGGCCGCGCGCCGGGCTGGCGCCGCTGAGCAGCTCCACCGTCGCGAGCTCCGTCGCGGCCGCGCGCCCGAGCGCACCGTCGCCGAGGGCCTGGTCGCGCTGGCGGGCCACCTGCTCGCGCAGCGCGCCGACCTGGCGGGCGAGCCGGTCCGATGCGCCGGTCTGCCGACGGACCTCCGCGGCGAGGCGCTGCCGGGCGTCGGAGGTGGCCCCGCTGCGCGCCCTGACCTGCGCCACGGCGGTGCCGGTCACGACCCCGAGCAGCAGGAGCACCAGAGCCAGGCCGACCGTGCGGGTGATCCGGCGAGGCCCCCGCTGCCGGGCCGCCGCCGCGGCATAGGAGGGGTCCAACGAGCCGGTCATCGTGTCGAGCAGGAGCGACATCGAGCCGTCGACCCGGCCGGTCGGGGACGAAGTCGGGAGCACCCGGTCATCCTGCCCCACCATGCGCCCAGACCGGGCCGACATCATCGGCCGACGGCCTCCACCAGGTCGCCCCAGACCGTCAGCAGGTCGGAGGCGCTGGCGGCGTCCGGACCCTCGGCCCACAGGTGGGTGATGGCCTGCGCCGGGTCAGGCAGGACGAGCACCCAGCGACCGTCCGGCTCGACCACCCGGACGCCGTCGGTCGTGTCGACCAGCCGCTCACCGGCCGCCTCGACCACCGTGCGCATGACGGTTCCCTTGACCGCCCACGGGGTCGGCACGGATCGGCGTACGACATGGGCCTGTGGGATGCGCTCGTCGATCTCGGACAGGGTCAGCCGGGTGCGGGCGACCAGGCCGACCAGCCGGACGAACGCCGCGAGCGCGTCCAACGCCGGCGAGAACTCCGGCAGGACGAAGCCGCCCCGTCCGTCCCCGGCGAAGACGACGCTCGGCTCGGTGGCCACCCGCGACAGGTCGTCGGGCGACGTCGTCGTCCAGGCGACCTCGGCGCCGTGGAATCGGGTGACCCGCTCGGCCACCCGGGTGGTGGTCACCGGCACGGCGAGCCGTGACCCGCGACCGCGTTCGGCGGCGACGAGGTCCAGCATGACCAGCAGGGCGCGGTCGTCGTCGATCAGCTCGCCCCGCTCGTCCACGAGCGACAACCGCTCCCCCACGTGGTCGAATCGGACACCAAACGCCGCCCGGGCGCTCGAGACGAGTTTGCCGAGCCGATCGAGGTCGCGCAGGTGGACCGACAGGCTCTCGGTCGGCGAGGCCTCGTCGAGCCGGTTGTTGACGGTCAGCACCTCGACGCCGAGCCGGCCCAGCAGCGCCGGCAGGACGAGCGCCGCGGAGCCACCGGCCGTGTCGACGACCACCTTGAGCCGGGCCTCGGTGACACCGGTGACGTCGATGGACCGCAGCAGCTCCTGGGCGTAGCTGTCCAGGGTGCGCGCCGGGAAGGACAGCTCGGCGATCTCCCCCGGGAACGCCCGGCGGAACTCCTGCCGACTGAAGATCCGCTCGAGCCGGCGCTGGGCCGCCTTGGACAGGTCGGCGCCGGTCTCGTCCAGGAAGATGATGTCGATCGACTGCGGCTCACCGGCTGTCGTGCGTAGGACTACGCCGCCCGAGGACGAGCTGCGGGCCGTCGCGAACCTGGTCACCGGCAGCGGGACGACCTCCAGGTCACGCACCTCGATCGCACTGCTCGTGAGCGCCGCGATGACCGCCCGCTTGAAGGCCCTGGTCGCCCGCGAGGCATCCCGGCTCGTCGTGACGACGCTGCCCTTGGGCATCGTGGTGGCGTACGCCGAGGCCAAGCGTACGACGTATTCGGGGGTGATCTCGACATTGACGAGCCCCGACACGCCTCGGGGGCCGAACAGGGCCGATGAGCCGCGCGACTCCCAGATGACGCTCGTGTTCACGACGGCCCCGGCCTCGATCGTCTTGAACGGATAGACCTTCACGCCGCTCGACAGGAACGCCTCCTGTTCGACGACGCATTCGTCGCCGACGACGGCACCCTCCTCGATCCTGGCCGCCCGCATCACATCGCTGTTCTTGCCGATCACGCAGCCGCGCAGGCTGGCCTGCGCGCCGATGAAGACGTTGTCGTGCACGACGGCCCGGTGCAGGAAGGCGCCGGCCTGCACGACCACATTGTCGCCCAGCACGGTGAACTCGCGCAGCTGCGCGGCAGCCTCGACCTTTGCGTAGGCGCCGATGCACAGCGGTCCCTGCAAGATGGCGTCCGGGTCCACATCCGCCCCCTCGCCGAGCCACACCCCCGGTGACACCTCGAAACCGTCGATCTCGACCTGGACCCGACGGTTGAGCACGTCGGCCTGGGCCCGCAGGTAGCTCTCCTGCGTGCCCACGTCTTCCCAGTAGCCGTCGGCGATGTAGCCGAAGACCGGCGCGCCGGCGGCGACCAGTGCCGGGAAGACGTCCCCGGCCCAGTCGACCACCTCGCCCGGTGCCACGTGCTCGAAGACCTCGGGCTCCATCACGTAGATGCCGGTGTTCACGGTGTCGGAAAAGACCTGGCCCCAGCTGGGCTTTTCCAGGAAGCGTTCGATGCGGTCATCCGGATTCGTGATGACGATGCCGAACTCGAGCGGGTCGGGCACCCTGGTCAGGCAGACCGTGACGAGGGCGCCCTTCGCGCGGTGCGCCCGGACGACGGCATCCAGATCGATGTCGGTGAGCGCGTCACCGGAAATCACCAGGAACGCATCGTCTCTGAGCTCGTCCTCGGCGTTCTTGACCGAACCCGCCGTGCCGAGTGGGAGTTCCTCAGTGGCATACGACAGGTGCATCCCGAGCTCGTCACCGTCGCCGAAATAGGTGCGGATCAGCGAGGCGAGGAACTGGACGGTCACGACCGTCTCGTCGAACCCGTGCCGCTTGAGCAGGCGCAGCACATGCTCCATGATCGGCTTGTTGACGACCGGCAGCAGCGGCTTGGGTTGGTTCGCCGTCATGGGCCGCAGGCGAGTCCCCTCGCCGCCAGCCATGACGACCGCCTTCATGCGGCCTGCGGTCCGCGCACGACTTGGCGCACCTGTACGGCGTACAGGATGCCGGCGTAGAGGTAGAGCACACTCCCCCACGTGGTGAATGCCCAACCGATTGGACGAAAGACGGTGGACAGCAGGTCATCTCGATCCGGCAGAGCGGCCAGCAGCATCGGGAACGCATAGAGCAGGTTGAAGGTCGCCGCTTTGCCGAGGAAGTGCACCGGCAGCGGCCCGTAGCCGTGCCGGCGCAGCACCGGGAGCAACCCGGCCAGCGCGACGTCGCGCCCGATGAGCACCAGCGCCCACCACAGCGGCAAGCCGTCGCGGGCCACCAGCGCGAGCAGGGTGGCGAGGATGTAGAGCCGGTCGGCCGCCGGATCGAGCAGCTGCCCCAGCCGGGAGAACTGGCCGTACCGCCGGGCGATCTTGCCGTCAAAGTAGTCGCTGGCCCCGGCCGCCATCAGCAGCAGGATCGCCCGGCCGTCCTGATGCGTGCCGAGGACCCAGTACAAAAACAGCGGTACGCCGAGCAGGCGCGCCGCCGACAGGGCGTTGGGCACCGTCCAGATCCGGTCGGACGGCGCTGCCTCGGTGGTCCGGCCAGCCACCTGCCACCTCCACCCGCTGCCCCGTCGTACGTTCGTCGGGAGCCTAGCGGCGCCTTGCGGCGTCAACCTGAGGTCGCCACCCAACAGCGGGAGTCAGCGTGCGCAAGGTCCTGGTCGCCAACCGCAGTGAGATCGCCGTGCGGGTCATCCGCGCGGCGCACGAGCTCGGCCTGTCCACAGTGGGCGTCTACACGCCCGAGGACCGGGCCGGCCTGCACCGGACCAAGGCCGGCGAGTCCTACCAGCTCGGCGAACCGGGGCACCCGGTGCGGGGCTACCTCGACGTCGCCGCGCTGCTCGAGGTGGCGCAGCGCTCGGGCGCCGACGCGCTGCACCCAGGCTACGGCTTCCTGTCCGAGAGCGCGGCGCTGGCCCAGGCGTGCGCCGACGCCGGGGTCGCCTTCGTCGGCCCACCGGCAGAGGTGCTGCGATTGACCGGCGACAAGGTGCGGGCGCGGGAGGCGGCGGTCCGCGCCGGACTGCCGGTGCTGCGCGCCTCCGGGCCGTTGGCTGACGGCGAGGGAGCCACCGAGGCCGCCGAGGAGGTCGGATTCCCACTGTTCGTCAAGGCGGCGGCGGGCGGCGGCGGCCGAGGGCTCCGGCTCGTGCGCACCCCGGGCGAGCTCGAGGACGCGGCGGGCAGCGCATCGCGCGAAGCGGCGGCTGCCTTCGGTGACGGCACGGTCTTCCTCGAGCAGGCCGTCGAGCGGCCCCGGCACATCGAGGTGCAGGTGCTCGCCGACACCTACGGCCAGGTGGTGCACCTGTTCGAGCGCGACTGCTCGGTCCAGCGCCGCCACCAGAAGATCGTCGAGCTGGCGCCGGCTCCCGGCTTGGCCGAGCAGGTCCGTTCGGCCCTGTGCGACGCGGCCGTCGAGTTCGCCCGCTCCGTCGGCTATGTCAACGCCGGCACCGTCGAGTTCCTCGTCGCGGCCGACGGCAGCTACACCTTCATGGAGATGAACCCCCGGATCCAGGTCGAGCACACCGTCACCGAGGAGGTCACCGGCGTCGACCTCGTCGCAGCGCAACTGCGCGTCGCCGGCGGCGCCGCGCTCGCCGAGCTAGGCCTGGCCCAGGAGGCGATCTCGGTCCGCGGGGTGGCAATCCAGTGCCGGGTCACCACCGAGGACCCGGCCGACGACTTCCGTCCCGACACCGGCACGATCACGGCCTACCAATCCCCCGGCGGACCCGGCGTACGTCTGGACGGCGCGGTCTACGCCGGGGCGGAGATCACGCCGTACTTCGACTCGTTGCTCGTCAAGCTCACCACCCGCGGGCCTGACCTCGCGACCGCCACCGGGCGGGCCCGGCGGGCGCTGCACGAATTCCGGGTGCGCGGTGTGCGCACCAATGTGGACTTCCTGCGACGGCTGCTGGCCGACCCGGATTTCCTGGCCGGTGGCGTGACGACGGCGTTCCTGCCCGAGCACCCGGAGCTGACCGGGGCGCCGGCCGAGACAGACCGGACGACGCGGATGCTCAACGCCCTGGCCGACGCCACGGTCAACGGATTGTCGCGACCGTCGCGGCCACTGCTCGATCCCGCTCGCAAGCTGCCGCCGCTGCCGCCCGCGCCCGCGACGGGTAGCCGCCGGCTCCTCGACGAGGTCGGTCCGTCCGCGTGGGCCCGCCGGCTGCGTGAGCAGCAGCCGCTGGCGGTCACCGACACGACGCTGCGCGACGCGCACCAGTCCTTGCTGGCGACGCGCCTGCG
>JAYSQK010000171.1:0-3105 GCA_043721555.1 Frankiales bacterium | reverse complement strand
ACCATCTCGACCAGCCCGAACACGCCGAGCCGGGAGAAGGCGACGGCCCAGGGGTAGAGGAAGATGATCTCGATGTCGAAGACGATGAACAGCATCGCGGTCAGATAGAACTTGATCGGGAAGCGCCCGCCACCCATCGGCTGGGGGGTCGGCTCGATGCCGCACTCGTAGGCGTCGTACTTGGCGCGGTTGTAGCGCTTGGGGCCGGTGAGGGTCGCCGCCGTGACCGAACCGACCGCGAAGCCGGCGGCGAGGACGAACAGCACCAGGATCGGCACATAGCTCTGCAACACGGTCGCTGTCCTCCTCCTACGGTCTCGGTCGTACGCCGGCCAGCCTAGTTGGACCGGCTCGGGGTCAGGCGGTTCGGGGTCAGGCCGCCGGGGCGACCTTGGCCAGTCCGTTGACGACGCGGTCCAGGGCGTCGCCGCCACGTGGGTCGGTGAGGTTGGCGAGCAGCTTCAAGGTGAACTTCATCAGCAGCGGGCGGGGCAGGCCGTACTTGGTGGCGAGGTGCATGACCTGCGGGTTGCCGATCATCGACACGAACACCCGGCCCAGGGTGTAGTAGCCGCCGTAGGTGCCCTTCATGGCCGCCGGATAGGCTTGCAGGGCCTTCTCGCGTTGCGGACCGGCCGGCCGGGCGAGCGCCTGCGCGATCACCTCGGCGGCCAGCCGGCCGCTCTCCATCGCGTAGGCGATGCCCTCGCCGTTGAACGGGTTGACGGCGCCGGCCGAGTCGCCGACGAGCAGCAGCCCACGGGTGTAGTGCGGCTGGCGGTTGAAGCCCATCGGCAGTGCGCCGCCACGCACCGGCCCGGTGGCGTGCGCCTCGTCGAACTGCCACCCGCCGGGCATCGACCCGGTCCAGCGGGCCATCAGCTTCTTGTAGTCGGTGTCCTGCCAGGCCTTGGTGGTGTTGAGGATGCCGAGCCCGACGTTGCTGGTGCCGTCGCCGACGCCGAAGACCCAGCCGTAGCCGGGCAGCAGGTCGCCGTTCGGTGCCCGCAACTCGAGCCAGGACTCGAGCATGTCGTCGTCGTGCCGCGGGCTCTCGAAGTAGCGCCGGACCGCGACCCCCATCGGCCGGTCGTCCCGCTTGGCGAGCCCGAGCTGCAGGCCAAGCCGCGCGCTGGAGCCGTCGGCCGCGACGACGATCGGCGCCCGGTAGGTCGTCTCGACCTTGTCCGGGCCGACCCTGGCGGTGACGCCGACGACCCGGCCGGCCTCGTCGAGCACCGGTCCGGTGACGTTGCTCTGTTCCTGCAGCCGGGCCCCGGCCTTTTGCGCGGCGCGGGCCAGCAGCTCGTCGAAATCCAGCCGTGGCCGGACCAGCCCGTAGTCGGGATAGGTCGCGAGCTCCGGCCAGGGCAACTCGATCTTGACCTTGCCACCGATGATCCGCAGACCCCGGTTGCGGATGAAGCCGCCAGCCTCGGTCGTGTCGATGCCCATCTCGACCAGGCTCTTGACCGCGCGGGGGGTCAGTCCGTCGCCGCAGATCTTCTCCCGCGGGAACGAGCTCTTCTCCAGCAGGAGCACATCGAGCCCCTGCTGGGCCAGCGCGTGCGCGGTGGCGCTGCCGCCCGGCCCGGCGCCGACGACGATCACATCGGCGTCGTGGTTGCGTGCTGTGCTGCTCACCTGGCTCCCCGCCTGCTTGTGAAAGCTTTCACGAGCAGCCCCGAGTGTACGTCGGGCCAGTGGTCCAGGCACGTCGGGCGGGCTCGCTTCGCCGGGTGGGTGGTCCTGGGGGCAGCCGGTCCTGGCCAGCTGGCACGGCCGGCTCTGGCCAGCTGTCGCGGCGACGCCAGCCGCCCGCTTCCGAGCCGGCGTGGTCCTTGCCGGCCACTTCCCCCGCCGCCGTGGCCCCTTTCAGACCGTTCTGTCCCGTTCGTTCCGGTCGTACGACGGGGGAAGTGGGGCGGGCGGCGCCCGGGGGGGCGCGCGGGGCGGGGCGGCTGCCGCGGTTGCCGGCCGGGGGGGCCTGTCCCGGCGTACGGATCAGGGATTGATGCCCCGGTGCAGCGCCACGATGCCGCCGGTGAGATCGCGCCAGCCGACCCGCGACCAGCCGGCCTGCTGGAGCCGACCGGCCAGCGCGGCCTGCGCCGGCCAGGCCCGGATCGACTCGGCCAGGTAGACGTAGGCAGCCGGGTCGCTGCTCACCCTGGTCGCGACCGCCGGCAGCGCGCGCATCAGATAGTTGTCGTAGACCGACCGGAACGGCGCCCACGTGGGGTGGCTGAACTCGCACACCACGAGCCGCCCACCGGGCCGCACGACCCGTCGCATCTCGCGCAGCGCCAGGTCGACGTCGGCGGTGTTGCGCAGCCCGAACGAGATGGTCACCGCGTCGTACGCCGCATCGGCGAACGGCAACCGAAGGGCGTCGCCCGCGACGAGCTCGACGCCCTCATGGCCAGCCTGCTTGCCGACCCGAAGCATGCCGAGGGAGAAGTCGCAGCCGACGACGTCGGCGCCGGTACGGGCGAGCGCGGCGCTGCTCGTGGCGGTGCCGGCGGCGAGGTCAAGTACCCGCTGGCCGGGCTCGAGCTGCAGCGCGTCGCGGACGGCGGTGCGCCAGCCCCGGTCCAGGCCCAGGCTGAGCACGGTGTTGGTCAGGTCGTAGCGGGCCGCCACCTCGTCGAACATCGCGGCGACCTCGGCCGGGTCCTTCTCGAGCGAGGCGCGGGTCATGCTGGCGATCCTCTCAGGCGGCGCAGCGGCCCGCTCCCCGGCGTACTGCGGTGATCCACGGATGGTCGGGGACGTCCAGCAAGATCAACGCGGTGCCCGACCCTCCGTGGATCACCGCGCCCGGTCGCGGCCGAGCGAATACCCTTGCTCGTGACCATCGCGCCCTCCGCCGACCTGCTGCAGGTCCGCTCGGCGCGGGTGGACGACCCCGGCGAGCTGTTGGACCTGTTGCCCGAGCAGGGCGCGCTGTGCTGGATGAGCGATGGCGAGGGGCTCGTCGGGTGGGGCGAGGCGGCGCGGGTCGAGTTGCGCGGGCCCAATCGGTTCGCCGAGGCGCAGGCCTGGTGGCGGGCCCTGGTCGCCGCTTCGACGGTTGCCGATGACGTGCGGACACCCGGCTCGGGC
>JAYSQK010000170.1:0-1581 GCA_043721555.1 Frankiales bacterium | reverse complement strand
TTCGGCTTGGGTTCCCGAAAGGACGGGACACCGTTGCTGATCGCCTCGACGCCGGTCAGGGCCGTGCAGCCGGAGGCGAAGGCCCGAAGGGCCAGCAGCAGGGTGAAGACTCCGCCGATCTTGGCGGTGTGCTGCAACGCGAGCTGGGCGCTGGCGGCGGTCGGCACGTGGCCGGTCAGCGCCCGGTAGGCACCGCTCCCGATGAGCAAGAACGTCAGGACGATGAACGCGTACGTCGGGACAGCGAACGTCGAGCCCGACTCCCTGACCCCACGCAGGTTGACCAGCGCCAGCAAGACGATGAAGCCGGCGGACAGCAGCACCGCGTGCGGGGCAAGGGACGTCACCGCCGAGGTGATGGCGACGACGCCGGAGACCACCGACACCGCGACGGTCATGACGTAGTCCACGAGCAGGGCGGCGGCAGCGGTCAGGGCGGCCGTCTCGCCGAGGTTGGTCTTGCTGACGATATAGGCGCCACCGCCGCTGGGGTAGGCGAAGCAGGTCTGCCGGTAGGACGCGACGACGACCGCCAGCAGCAGCGCGACCGCGGCGGCGATGGGGGCCGCCAGGCCCAGGGTGGAGGCCGCGCCGGCGGTGCCGAGCACCAGGATGATCTGCTCGGTGGCATAGGCGACCGAGCTGATCGGGTCGGAGCAGAACACCGGCAGGGCGATCCGCTTTGGCAGCAGGGTGTCGCCGAGCCGGTTGCTGGCGAGCGCCCGCCCGATGAACAGGCGCTTGACGACGTCGCCGGCGGGCGCGGTCCGCTGCTGGGTCCCGGTGCTCACCACTGCCTCGCCAGGTTCACGGTCATCGGGCTACCTGTCGGCGGCGTGACGGTCGCTGTGGCGAAGATGCCTCGCGCCTCGGCGATCCAGCACGGACCGAGCCGGACCGGGACGGACACGGCGTCCTGCCGGAAGCGCAGGTCCGCCGAGGCGAAGCGCACCTCCCGCGGCGGCTCCGCGTCGCAGCCGAAGACCACTGCCCAGTGCAGGGCGTGCCAGCGACCGAGCCTGGTGAACAGCGAGAATCCCTGCGGGGCAGCATGTTGCGGCAGCGGCAACAACAGGCTCTGTCCGGCGTCGACCAGACTGCGCAGCCACAGCGAGGTCAGGTCACCGTCGCGTCGCACCTCCGCCGACAGCCGCGAGCCGGGCAGTTGGAGCCGGGCCAGCGTGGCGGCTTCGGGGGCGGGGGCTACGACGACGTCTCGTTCGGTTTGCATGGTGGCCTTCCTCGCGTCCCGCAACTGCGGCGGACGGCTGCAGCCTCGTCGCTCGATCGGGGTGCGGCCGGGCTGTTGACGCCTTCTTGACGCGGGCGCGGACCTTCTTGACGGCATCCATACGCCGAAGACCCGCGCCTGCTGCCGGGCTGACAGGCTGGGGTCGTGCCCGCCCTCCCACCTCGTGGTCTGCCGGCGCGCCGGCAGTGGGCCGGCGCTGTGGTCGCAGGTGTCGGGCTGCCGGTCACGACGGTCGCGCTCGTGGCGAACCGGGGCGATCTCACCTACGCCACGCCCGTGCTGCTCGTGCTGCTGCTCGTGGTGGCGGTCGCGCTGGTCGGCGGGCTGCG
>JAYSQK010000169.1:0-3642 GCA_043721555.1 Frankiales bacterium | reverse complement strand
CCGTCGACCTCGACCGCGGTGGCGGACACCAGCCGGCCGTGGCCCTGGACGACCTCGATCTTGCGGCTCTTGACCAGACCGGTGAGGCCCTTGAACAGCCCCTCGACGACCTTGCCCTTGTAGGCGTTGACCGCCCCGATGTCGACCGACTCGAAGGTGCCGTTGACCCCGAACTGCGCGGCTTCCTTGATCACATCGACGGTCTCGGCGGAGTGCAGCAACGCCTTGGTCGGGATGCAGCCACGATGCAGGCAGGTCCCGCCGACCTTGTCCTGCTCGACCATGACGACGGTCATCCCGAGCTCGGCGGCCCGCAGGGCTGCGGCATAGCCACCGCTGCCGCCCCCGAGCACGACCAGGTCGACGACGTCGGGCTGGGTCACTGCGGTAGCTCCTTCATTCACTGCGCGAGCGTGTCGGTCGCTCTCGGCGGCCTGCACGGGGCATCCTTCCACCCGGGGGATACAGGCCGCGAGCACCCCCGTCACATTCCTGGTCGCTCGCGAAGGGCAGGAGGCGGGGACCGATGAGCCGGTGGCGACGGACGAACCGGCCAGGGACGCCGCGCGCCGCGGAGAGCGCCGACACCGAGCACCTGACCGCCTTCGCCGGCAGCCGCCGGGGAGTCGAGGGCTTCGTCGAGCCGGCGACGTCGGCGACCGGCACGACGCTGGTGCTCGTTGCCGGCGACGGTGAATGGACCAGGCGGCGGGTCGCGTCACTCAAGGCCGCCTTCGCGCTCGGCGGGACACTCGGCATCCCCGTGTACGACGTGGCAGCGACCGGCTACCCACCGCGCATGCGTGCGTGGACCGCCCGCCGCAAGGCCGCTGGTGACACCGGCGTGCCCAAGTCCTGAGGGCCCGGGGCGCCGCTGCCCCGGTTCGATGCTGACCCGGTTCGCGGCCTGCCCCGGTTCGCTGCTGACCCGGCGTACCGGTCCCTGCCGTCTCGTGTCGTGATTTCCGGGGCCCCGAAGGGCCGGAAATCACGACACGAGACGGGAGGGCGACTCGGGCCGGCCGACGTGGCATCCGGGCCCTAGCCCGACGATCTTGACGATCTGGTCGCCTCCATCGGCGTGTTGCCGACCAGATCGTCAAGATCGCCACGGAAGACAGCGTGCGAGACGTCGCTGTCTTCCGCGGAAGACGACCGCGTACGCCGCGGCGGTAGAACGCCGACGAGTCCGGCCAAGGCAGGTGGCCTGCGTGGCCGGGCTCGTCAGCGAGGGGGATCGGGGGCTGTCTAGGGCTCACCCTGGCCGGAACCGGGTCCGCCGCCGCCGCTGCTGCCAGCCGCCTCAGGAGCGTCGGTCGGCTCAGGCGCATCGGGCGGCTTTAGCGCATCGGGCGGCTCAGGAGCGTCGGTCGCTCGAGCGGCCTTGGGAGCCTCTGGGGCGTCTAGGCCTTGGCGGGTAGCGACCGGAGCGGACGTCGTGGCGCGCGTTGCGGCGTGCATCGTGGCGGGCTTGCCGACGTGCGTCTTCGGTTCTCGGGTCGGCTCCGCCTGCATGCTGCGCGTGACCTCGGCAGCACCGCGGGCGCACCCGCTCTTGGCGACGGTCGAGACAGGCGCGCCGTGCTTCCGAAGGAGAGCGCCCTTGATGGCGACGGCGCACGCCGGGGCGCCGGGCGCAGTTCCCGGTGCGGCGCCGGCGGCAGTGACCGGCGCGCCACCGGCGACCGAGGCGTCCGCCACCTCGTGGATGATCTTTGGCGGGTGTGGGGCGGTGATCGTCGTGGCCGAGTCGGCGGGCGTCGTGGTGATGATCGCCTGCAGCGCCACGACGGAACCGCCGACAGCGGCGGAAACGACGGCCATGCCGACGAGCTTGGCCTTGGCGGCAAGCAGGGTGAACAGCTCAGCCATTTCGGGGTCTCCCAGACGGGGGTGAGACGAGATGTCCGGGAGATCGCCAGAGCCTCACGCAGCGTTACACCGCGACAGCGGCCAGGTCTTCGAGCAGCTGCACGAAGGTGCGCACCGCCGCGCCGGTGCCACCGTGCGCGGTGTAGCCGTAGGCCTCGCCTGAGTTGTACGCCGGGCCGGCGATGTCCAGGTGCGCCCAGCGCACGCCCTCGGTGACGAACTCCTGGAGGAACAACCCGGCGGTGAGCATCCCGCCCTCGCGGGGCCCGGTGTTGACGAGGTCGGCGACGTCGCTGTCGAGCCCCTTCTTCAACTCGGGCGGCAGCGGCATCCCCCACATCGCCTCGCCGGCCCGCCCAGCGGCGTCGAGGATGTCGGCCCGCAGCCCGTCGTCATTGCCCATGACCGCCGTCGTACGGGCGCCGAGGGCGACCAGTTGCGCCCCGGTGAGCGTCGCGACGTCGAGCAGGATGTCGGGTCGGTCGTCGCAGGCGCGGGACAGGGCGTCGGCGAGGATCAGCCGGCCCTCGGCGTCGGTGTTGGTGACCTCGACCCGGGTGCCGCCGCGCATCGTGAGCACGTCCGACGGCCGGATCGCGGAGCCGCTCGGCATGTTCTCGGCCATCGGCACCCAGGCCTCGACGTCGATGGCGAGCCCGAGCTGCGCGACCGCGGCCATCGTGGCGATGACGGCGGCGGCCCCGCCCATGTCCATCTTCATCTCCTCCATGCTCGCGGCGGGCTTGAGCGACAGGCCACCGGAGTCGAAGGTGATCCCTTTGCCGACAAGGGCAACGGTCGTCGTCGCGCCCTTGCCGCCACGGTGCGACAGGTGCACCAGCCGCGGCGGGTGCACCGAGCCCTGTCCGACGCCGAGGATCCCGCCGTACTTGCCTTTGTTGAGGGCCTTCTCGTCGAGCACCTCGACGGTGAGGCCGGCCTCGGTGCCGGCCTGCTTGGCGAACGCAGCGAGCTCGGCCGGGTGCAGGTCCGACGGCGGTGTGTTGACCAGGTCACGCACGAGATGTACTGCGGCAGCGACGATCTCGGCACGGCGCAGGGCGGCGCGGGCGCCTGCGACCTTGGCTGCGGGGGTGAGCAGCACGAGCTCACGCACCGGCGCGAGGCGCCCCTCGGCGGAGACGGTGCGGTAGCGGTCGAAGGCGTAGGCGCCGAGCAGCCCTCCCTCGGCGACGGCCCGCAGCGCGACGAGATCGGCTGCTGGTAGGGCGATCGCGACTTTCGCGGTGCCTGCCAGCGCGCGCACAGCCGCTCCGGCGGCGCGCCGCAACACCTCCCCGTCGTACGCCGGGACAGGGGTCCCAAGGCCGACGGCGACGACGACCGGGGTGGTGGTGGAGCCGAGCGTGGCCAGCCGGGTGACCTCCTCGGCGACGCCGGTCGCGCCAAGCCCGCGCAGGGCCGGGAGCAAGCCCTTGCCGACGGCGGCCGCGACGGCCTCGGAGCCCGGTGCGAGCGCGAGCCCCTTGGGGCCCTTGACGACGCCGATCACGACGGCGTCGACCTTCACGGTGCTGGCGGGCGCACTGGACAAGGTCAGAGAGGCCACCGGCGGATAATACAGGCCAGACTCCGCCGCATGAGTGTCCGACGTTGGGTCGAGGACCGGCTGGAGATGCCGCTGCGGCATCTCGATGTCGCGGCGTGCGGGGTCGTGTCGCAGCAAGTCCTCCAGGCCGAGATCGACCACCTACGGGCCGAGGCCACTCGCGGCGGCTACGTCGCCGAGCTCGAGGCTGCCCCCCGCAT
>JAYSQK010000168.1:0-4861 GCA_043721555.1 Frankiales bacterium | reverse complement strand
CCGCGTTGCGTGAGTTCGCCCACCGCAGCCCGGAACACCTGCGCGCCATCAGCCGGACAGCCACCGAGGGGTGGTACGCTGAAGAGTTGTTCGCCCGCTTCGAGGTGCTGGCCACCAGCGGACGGTTGCCGTGATCGAGCTCGTCGCCTGGGACCGGGCCACCCTCGCCGCCAACGCCGAGCAGGTCCTCGACGTCTACGCCGAGGCGATGGAGGTGCCGCGGCCGGCGGCCCGAAGCCGTCGGTCGGTGCTGGCCGGTCACCTCGACCGGGGGGGGTTGCGAGCCGTCGCCTCGCTTGACGGCAGCCGGCTGATCGGCATCGGCTACGGCTATCTCGGTGCGGCTGGCCAGTGGTGGCACGACCAGGTCCGGGCCGCGTTGACCCCCGAGCAGGTGGCCACCTGGCTCGTCGACTCCTTCGAGGTCTGCGAGCTGCACGTCCTGCCGACCCATCAGGGCAACGGCCTCGGCCGTCGCCTGCTCGCCGAACTGCTGGCCGGCACCCCGGCCCGGACCGCCGTCCTCACCACCCCCGACCTGGAGACGCGGGCCCGCGCGTTTTACCGGGCCGGCGGCTGGACCGATCTGGTGCGGCACCTGCGTTTCCCGGGCGATCCGCGCGAGTTCGCCGTCCTCGGCCTGCACCTAGGGTCAGCCGTATGAGCCGGGACCGCGTCGTCGTCATCGGCGCGGGCCACAACGGGCTGGTCGCCGCCTGCTACCTGGCCAGGGCCGGGCTCGACGTCGAGGTGGTCGAGCGGGACACCGTCGTCGGTGGCGCGGTCAGCACCGTCGAGCGCTTCCCCGGCTACCGGATGGACCGCGGCTCGAGCGCCCACATCATGGTCCGGCACACCGGCATCATCGAGGACCTCCGGCTGGATCTGTGCGGCCTGGAATACCAGGACCTCGACCCGTGGGGCTTCGCGCCGTTCGGCGAGCAGGGCATCCACTTCCATGTCGACCTGGACCGCACCTGCGCGAGCATCGAGGCGGTCTGCGGGACCAAGGACGCCGACGCCTACCGGGCCTTCGTGCTCGACTGGTCGGCGCGCAACCGCAAGGTCTTCGAGGCCTTCCAGGGGCCGCCGTCACCGGCCCGGCTCGGCCGGACCCTGTGGGGGGTCGGCAACGGCACCGGCCTTGCTGGCCTGGAGCTGTCCCGGCAGTTCCTCACCAGCGGGGACTCGCTGCTCGACGAGCACTTCGACGACGAGCGGCTCAAGACCGCCTTGGCCTGGATGGGCGCGCAGTCCGGCCCGCCCACCTCCGAGGTCGCCACCGCCGACCTGGTCGGCTGGAACACCGTCATGCACCTGCTCCCGCCCGGTCATCCCAAGGGCGGTTCGGGGATGCTCAGCGAGGCCCTGCAGCGGCGGCTGGAGTCCTACGGCGGGCGGGTTCGCCTCTCCGACGGCGCGGCCGCCGTCACGTCGTACGCCGGGGCAGTCACCGGCGTCCTCACCGCGTCCGGCGCGCACCTGCCGGCGGCCACCGTCATCGGTGCCTGCCACGTGCTCGCCACCCTGGAGCTGCTCGACGCGCCACCGGGTGACCTGCTGGACCGGGCGCGGCGCACGGTCCGCACCGGCAACGGCATCGGCATGGTCGTCCGGCTCGCGACCAGCGACCTGCCGCGCTATCCGGCTGCGACGAACGAGACCTACCGGGCGATGCAGCTGCTCGCGCCGAGCCGGCAGTTCCTGCGCAAGGCGCACGGGGAGTTCAACGCCGGCCTGCCGCCGGAGCGACCGGCGGCCCTGGCGATGACGTTCAGCGCCTTCGACGACACGATCGCCCCAGTCGGCAAGCACAACATCACCGTCTGGGGACAGTGGCATCCCTACCAGCTGTCCAACGGCGAGTCCTGGGACGCGATCGCCGAGCGCGAGGGCGGCAAGCTGGTCGAGGCCGTCGACCGGGTCGCGCCCGGCTTCGCCGCGAGCGTCGAGCAGATGCACGTGCAGACCCCGCTGGACCTCGAGCGCGAGCTCGGCCTGCGCTCCGGCCAGGTAATGCACGTCGAGATGGCGTTCGACCAGATGTTCATGTGGCGGCCGATGCCCGAGCTGGCCGGCTATCGCGTGCCCGGCATGACCGGGCTCTACCTGTGCGGCGCGTCGACCCACCCCGGTGGCGGCGTCTTCGGCGCCAGCGGCCGGTCCGCCGCCC
The DNA here is from genome assembly GCA_043721555.1 of Frankiales bacterium. Lineage (GTDB taxonomy): Bacteria > Actinomycetota > Actinomycetes > Mycobacteriales > SCTD01 > JAYSQK01. The sequence continues at coordinate 2,688 of JAYSQK010000168.1, read as the reverse complement.
GGGTGGCGCTCGCCGACCGCAGCCCGACCCCCCTGTCCCGAGCCCTGAAGGTGGTCCGACGTGGCTGAGCTCTACGAGGTGCTCGTCATCGACGGCGCCACCCGCTGGCATGCCGGCTGGACGGTCGACGACGAGACCGAGACCGATGTCCTGCTGGCCGAGCACGGCAAGGTGCTGCTGTTCGGCAGTCGCGCGGCGCTGGAGCACCACGCCCAGGAGCGCGGCCTCGAGCTCGACGACGACCTGCCGGACGAGGTCGATCTCGACCTCGGCGGCTGGCTGAGCAACGGCCTGCCCGAGCCGACCATCGCCGAGGTCTCCGAGCTCTGGCATCTGCTGTACGACGATCCGGTGGCCGGCCGGGCGCTGTCCGGTGAGGCGCTCGGCGAGGCCTACGACGACCTGGTCGAGGAGGTGCCCGGCTGGTTCGGCCTGCACGGCCCGGCCGCCCGCAGCGCCCTCGCCGACGCGGTCACCCGCCTGCGCGCGACCTTCCGCACGGTCTGAGCCGCGTGCTGTCGACGTCGCTGCTGCAGCGGGAGCGCAGCCGGGTGCCGCTTGCCCTGGCTGGGGCGACCGTCCTGCTGCAGATCGCCTACCCGCTCGTGCATGGCCATTCGCGTGACGTCCTGACCGTCGTCACGGTCGTCTGCTTCTTCCTGGCCAGCACCAGCCACGCGCTCGTCCACCGGGGGCCCGCCTGGACGGCTGCGCTCGTGATCATCAGCGCCGGGATCGGGCTCGTCGTGGAGGCGGTCGGTACCGCGACCGGCGTGCCGTTCGGCGCCTACGACTACGCCGGCAGCCTCGGCGCAAAGATCATCGGCGTGCCACTCGTCATCCCACTGGCCTGGGCGATGTTCAGCTACCCGTCGCTGCTCGTGGGGCAGCGGCTCGCCCGGAGCCCGGTCGTCGCGACGCTCATCGGTGCCGCCGCGCTCGCTTCCTGGGACCTGTTCCTCGACCCGCAGCTGGTCGCCGCCGGCCACTGGCACTGGCGCGACGTCGAGCACGCCTTGCCCGGCGTACCAGGCATTCCCATCTCGAACTACCTTGGCTGGCTGCTGGTCGCCCTCGTCATCATGACGCTGCTGCAGGCGCTACCGCGGGTCGAGGCCGACGACCGCCAGCCCGCCGCACTGTTCCTGTGGACCTACGTCTCGTCGGTGATCGCCAACGCCGCGTTCTTCGGCCGGCCCGCCGTCGCCCTCATCGGCGGCGTCGGGATGGGTCTGGTGGCCGGGCCGTACGTCCGCCGGCTGCGCCGATGAGGTGGCTGGCCCTGCTGGTCGTCGGGCTGACCGCGCACACCGCCGTCAACGCACGGCTGCTGCGCACCCCGCGCGCCACCGGGACGGCCCTGTCGGTCAGCGTCCTGCTGCCGGTGCGCGATGAAGCCGGGCGGGTCGAGGCCTGCCTGCGCGCGCTGCTCGCCCAGCATGGCGTCGACCTCGAGATCGTAGTGCTTGACGACGAGTCATCCGACAGCACAGCCGATGTCGTACGCCGGGTCGCCGCCGGGGACCCTCGGCTGCGGCTGCTCGTCGGCGCCCCGTTGCCACCCGGCTGGCTCGGCAAGCCGCACGCCTGCCAGCAACTCGCCGACGCGGCCGCGCCGACCAGCGAGGTGCTCGTCTTCGTCGACGCCGATGTCGTGCTGGCGCCGCACGCGGTGGCGGCGACCGCCGAGCTGCTCGACAGCGCGGGCCTGGACCTGGTATCGCCCTACCCCCGGCAGGAGGCGCCCGGCTTCACCCGGCTGGTGCAGCCGCTGCTGCAGTGGTCCTTCCTGACGTTCCTGCCGCTGCGGCTGGCCGAGCGCTCCCCGCGGCCCTCGCTCAGCGCCGCCAACGGCCAATTGCTCGCCGTCCGGCGGGAGGTCTACGCCCGTGCCGGCGGTCACGCGGCGGTCCGGGCCGACGTCGTCGAGGACGTCGCCCTGCTGCGCGCCGTCAAGGCCGTCGGCGGCACCGGTGGCGTCGCCGACGGCACTGCCCTCGCCACCACCCGCATGTACGACGGGTGGGGCGAGCTCGTCACGGGCTACACCAAGTCCCTGCACACCGTCCCGGTCGCCACCTCCGGACTGCTCACCGCCCTGTACGTCGTACCGGCTGTGGCTGCCCTGCGGGGCAACCGTGCTGGGCAGTTGGCCTATGCCGCCGGGGTTCTCGGCCGCGTCATCAGCGCCAGGCGGACCGGTGGCCGGCCGCTCGACGCGCTCGCACACCCGCTATCGGTCGCCGCCCTGGTCGCGCTGGCCGCCAGGTCGCACCTGGCCAACCGGCGCGGGACCCTGACCTGGAAGGGCCGCGCCCTGTGAGCCGCGTGGTCGTCATCGGCGCCGGCGTCGGCGGTCTCGCAGTCGCCGCCAGGCTCGCCGCAGCCGGCCACGAGGTGACTGTCTGCGAGGCGACCGGGACCGTCGGCGGCAAGCTGGGCACGTACGAGCGGGACGGCTTCCGGTTCGACACCGGGCCGTCGCTGGTGACCATGCCGCAGGTCTTCACCGACCTGTTCGAGGCGACCGGCGGCTGGCCGGACGGCCTGTCCCTGCAACGGCTCGACCCGATCGCCCGCTATCGCTTCGCCGACGGCACGACCTTCGACGCGACCGACGATCTCGACGACTTCTGCGGCCGCCTGGAGGCGTGGAGCCCGGGCAGCGGCGCCGACTGGCGGGGCTTC
>JAYSQK010000167.1:0-2045 GCA_043721555.1 Frankiales bacterium | reverse complement strand
GCCTCGGCGCAGCGTTCGATCGTCTCGGCGCTGACGCCACCGTCGACCTGCAGCCATACGTCGAGGTCGCCGATCGCCTGCCTGGCCCGGCGCAGCTTGGGCAGCACGACGTCGAGGAACGACTGGCCGCCGAACCCCGGCTCGACGGTCATGATCAGCAGCAGGTCGAGCTCGGCCAGCAGGTCGACGTACGGCTCGATGGGGGTGGCGGGCTTGAGCGCCATCCCGGCCCGCGCGCCGGCGGCCCGCAGGGTCCGGGCGAGCCGGACCGGCGCCGCGGCCGCCTCGACGTGAAACGTCACGCTGCCGGCGCCGGCCTCGGCGTAGGCGGGCGCCCAACGATCGGGGTCGTCGATCATCAGGTGGCAGTCGACCGGGATCGACGTCGCGGCCAGGAGTGCTTGGACCACCGGCAGGCCCAGGGTGAGGTTCGGCACGAAATGGTTGTCCATCACGTCGACGTGCAGCCAGTCCGCGGCGCCCTCGACCCGTCCGGCTTCTTCGGCGAGCCGGGCGAAGTCGGCCGACAACATGCTCGGCGCGATCAGGCAGCGGGACATGCACGCGAGCCTAGGACCCGATCCGGATCACGCTGGGCGGTGCGCGGTACGGCGTACCGGCGCGGTGTCCGTCACGAGGAGCACCGTGCGTCTACCGTGGTGCATGGGGGTCTTGCAAGGTGAGGAGGTCCGGTCATGCTGGTGACCGTGCTGGTGGTCGTGGCGGTACTCGCGGTCGGTGGCTGGTTGGCCTGGCGCTCGGTCGGGCGGGCGAGCCCGCTCAGCGAGGTCGGCCGGTTCTCGGCGGCGCGCGAGGTCACCAACAGGTGGTCCAGCGACCCGTCGTCCACGCCGAAACCGCTGCAGGACTATCTCATCGCGCAGGGTTTGCAGCACCGCGCGCAGGAACCCGCCAGCGACAAGGCGCCCTGACCCGTCGGGCCGCAGTTGCCCCGTCGACCGTCATGGTCTTGGCTGCGCACGTGGACATGCAGATCACCGTGACCCCGCAGGGCCCGTACGTCGTCTCCGGGCAGCCGGCGCTACGACGCAAGCGGGCCGTTCGAACCGAGCTGGACGAGCCGGTGGCGTGGCAGAGCGACGCCCCGCTGGACGCCGGCGAGTCGTACTCGCTCTGCCGGTGCGGCGGCTCGGCCAACAAGCCGTTCTGCGACGGCAGCCACCGGACCCGGGAGTGGGACGGCACCGAGACGGCGCCGACCGACACCTATGACGAGCGGGCGAAGGACCATCCCGGCGACGGGATCGTGATGCGGGACGACCGTGGCGTGTGCGAGCACGCCGGCTTCTGCGGCACCAAGCTCACCAACGCCTGGAAGATGACCAAGGCCAGCGGTGACACGGCGGTGCGCGCCCAGCTGATCGCGATGATCGAGCACTGCCCGTCCGGCGCCCTCACCCACCGACTCAGCGCCGAAGGCCCGGCCGTCGAGCCCGACCTGGCCGTCGGGATCGGGGTGATCGACGACGGACCGCTGTTCGTCACCGGCGGGATCGGCGTCACCCGTGCCGATGGAGCCGTCCTTGAGACCCGCAACCGGATGACGTTGTGCCGGTGCGGCGCGTCGGGCAACAAGCCGCTCTGCGACGGCAGCCACGCAAAGGTCGGCTTCACCGACGCGCCCTAGCCTCGCGCCGGGGCGCCGAGCGCCTCGTGCTGGATCGGGCCGCAACTCGCCGGGCGCGTCGCGGCGCAATCCAGCACGAGCAGCTGGCGGGGGCTCATGCCCGCCGGCGCAGCAGGGCCAGGAACATCGCGTCGGTGCCGTGCCGGTGCGGCCACAGCTGCACCGCCGGACCGTCGCCGAGCGCCGGGACCCCGGGGAACAGGGGCCGGGCGTCGAGCTGCTCGAGCTCAGGATGCCGGCGCAGGACATCGAGCACCGGCACCGCCGTCTCGGCCAGGTGCGGCGAGCAGGTGACGTAGGCCAACACGCCGCCGGGGCGCAGCAGCACCGCCGCGGCGTCGAGCAGCTCGCCCTGCAGGCGGGTCAGCGGCGGCAGGTCGGCCGGTTGTCGACGCCA
>JAYSQK010000166.1:0-12367 GCA_043721555.1 Frankiales bacterium | reverse complement strand
CCCGACTCGCGCGTCGTCGACAGCCGCGAACTCGGCGCTGGTGACGCGATCCGTCGCCGCCGGTCGTGCCCCGAGTGCAACCGGCGGTTCACGACCGTGGAGGAGACCAGCTTGTCGGTCGTCAAGCGCAGTGGCGTGACGGAGCCGTTCAGCCGGACCAAGGTCATCAGCGGGGTCCGGAAGGCCTGCCAGGGTCGCCCGGTCGACGAGGACGCGCTGGCCCTGCTTGCCCAGCAGGTCGAGGAGGCGATCCGCGAGGCCGGGACCGCCGAGGTGCCCGCCCATCAGGTCGGGCTCGCCATCCTCGAGCCACTGCGCGACCTCGACGAGGTTGCCTTCCTGCGCTTCGCGTCGGTCTACCGCTCGTTTGAGTCCCTGGCGGACTTCGAGGCCGAGATCCAGGCCTTGCGGGCCAGCGCCCCCGGTTTCACCGAACCTGCGACGAGCGCCGGTCGGCCCCGTGCCAACGAACCACGTGATTCCCCTCGCCCCGCCGCACCGGATGCGCTCGTCCAGGCCGGCTGACCCTGACTACCGCACCACCCGCACCCCGGAGACGTCGTACGACGTCGCCCACCACGCAATGCCGTGCAGGCCACGGTTGTTGACCACAGAAGATGAGGAAGAGGACAGGCATGACGGAGACGGTGAACGGCGCGGCCGCCAAGCAGTCGCGACGTGGGCAGCGGCTGACCATCGAGCGGGTCTGGACGACCGCCGGGCAGCACCCCTATGACGAGGTGAGCTGGGAGCGCCGCGACGTCGTCATGACCAACTGGCGCGACGGCTCGGTCAACTTCGAGCAGCGCGGCGTGGAGTTCCCGGACTTCTGGTCGGTCAACGCCGCCAACATCGTCACCACCAAGTACTTCCGTGGCGCGGTCGGCCACGACAACCGCGAATGGTCGCTCAAGCAGCTCATCAACCGCGTCGTCGGCAAGTACGTCGCGGCGGGCGTCGAGCACGACTACTTTGCCAGCCAGGCCGACGCCGAGCTGTTCGAGCACGAGCTGACCTGGATGCTGCTGCACCAGGTGTTCTCGTTCAATTCACCGGTCTGGTTCAACGTCGGTACCAGCGCACCGCAGCAGGTCAGCGCCTGCTTCATCCTGGCCGTCGACGACACGATGGACTCGATCCTGAACTGGTACCGCGAGGAGGGCCTGATCTTCAAGGGCGGCTCGGGCGCCGGCCTCAACCTCTCGCGCATCCGCTCGAGCAAGGAACTGCTGTCCTCCGGCGGCACCGCGAGCGGGCCGGTCAGCTTCATGCGCGGCGCGGACGCCTCCGCCGGCACCATCAAGAGTGGCGGCGCGACCCGGCGGGCCGCCAAGATGGTCGTGCTCGACGTCGACCACCCCGACATCGAGGAGTTCATCGACACCAAGGCGCGCGAGGAAGACAAGATCCGCGCGCTGCGCGACGCCGGCTTCGACATGGACCTCGGCGGCAAGGACATCTCCAGCGTCCAGTACCAGAACGCCAACAACTCGGTGCGCGTCAACGACGAGTTCATGCGCGCTGTGCAGGACGGCACCGCATTTGGCTTGCGAGCCCGCGCGGACAACCGGGTGATCGAATCGGTGGACGCCCGCACGCTGTGGCGCAAGCTGGCCACCGCGGCCTGGGAGTGCGCTGACCCGGGCATTCAGTACGACGACACGATCAACGACTGGCACACCAACCCCGAGACCGGTCGTATCACCGCAAGTAACCCGTGCAGTGAATACATGTCGCTGGACAACTCGTCCTGCAACTTGGCCTCGCTGAACTTGATGAGATTCCTGCGCGAGGACGGCACCTTCGAGGCCAAGAAGTTCGCCAGGAGCGTCGAGACGATCATCACCGCGATGGACATCTCGATCTGCTTCGCCGACTTCCCGACCGAGCCGATCGGCGTCACCACCCGCGCCTACCGCCAGCTCGGCATCGGCTACGCCAACCTCGGCGCGTTGCTGATGGCGACCGGTCATGCCTACGACAGCGAGGGTGGTCGCGCATTGGCCGCCTCGATCACGAGCTTGATGACCGGTACGGCGTACAAGCGGTCGGCTGAGCTGGCCGCGATCGTCGGGCCGTACGAGGGTTACGCCCGTAACGCCGATGCCCACAAGCGGGTCATGCGCAAGCACGCCGCTGCTAACGATGCTGTGCGCACGGTCGGCGCCGACGACGCCCGGATCCTGCACGAGGCCACCAAGGCCTGGCAGGAATGCCTTGCTTTGGGTGAGCGAAATGGCTACCGCAATGCCCAGGCCTCGGTCATCGCGCCGACCGGCTGCCTCACCGCCGACACCCTGATCACCACCGATCGCGGGCTGGCGCGTCTGGAGGAGCTCGGCGAGGGTTACGGAACGCGCTGGCAGGACGTCGACTTCAAGGTGTCCACCGATGAAGGTCCCCGTCAGGCCACCAAGTTCTTCGTCAACGGCGAGGAACCGACGCGACGGCTGGTCACCGAAGGCGGCTACCGCATCCAGGGGACCTACGCCCACCGGGTCAAGGTCGTCGACCCGGCGACCGGTCTGTGGGAGTGGAAGCGCCTGATGGACGTCGCGCCCGGCGACGTCGTACCGGTCCAGATGGACACGCTGGTCGGCCCGGCTCGGCGCGTGCCGCTCCCGGTCCTCGACCAGGCCTATTACTCGGGTGACCACCGCATCAACGTCCCGGACGCCGTGGATGAGGACCTCGCTGAGCTGGTCGGCTACTTCATGGGCGACGGCAGCCTGCACGCCAATGGCATTCGCTTCTGCGTCGCTGATACCGACCTCGACGTCGTCGACCGGCTGCAGATCCTGGGCAAGCAGCTGTTCTCCCTCGAGGCTGAGGTGACGGCCCAGCAGGGCTACCAGGAGGTGACGCTCGCCAGCATCCGGCTGGCCCGCTGGTGGAAGGCCGTCGGTTTCGCCAAGGAGCTACCGACCGAGGGCCACACCGGCAAGGGCTGGCGTGCGCATGTTCCCGCCGCAATCCGCGAGACCAACAGCAAAGCCGTCTACGCGGCGTTCCTGCGCGGGTTATTCGAGGCCGACGGGACAGTCGCAGTCGGTGTCCCCTCGGTGTCGACGTCGTCGCGGTCCTTTGCCTCCGACGTCCAGGTGCTGCTGCTCACCCTCGCGCTCCCGAGCACGCTGCGCGAGACCGTCAGCGGCTTCGGTGGCCCGATCTTCCAGGTGCGGTTGCGCAACCTCGAGCACGCTGTGATGTACGGCGAGGCCGTTGGTTTCCTGTCCGAGCGCAAGGCCCGGCTCGTTGCGACCGAAGCGACGCAGACCGGCAATCGCGACCGGGTCCTGCTTCCTGGCTCGGTCTGGGACGAGCTCGCGCCGGTGGGTCATGTGCTGCGCAATGAGGTGTTGCAGAACCTGCGCCGGGCAGGTGGGGTGCCCCGGTCGACGGCCGAAGCGCTCTACCGCGAAACCCGCGACGCGCGACTCGGGCATGCGCTGGACTACGTCTTCGAGGTCGTCGCGGCCAATGAGGATGGCGGTGTGCAGCCGACCTTTGACCTGTCGGTCCCCGACAACGTCACCTATGTCGCAGCCGGCTTCGTCAGCCACAACACCATCGGCCTGATGATGGATTGCGACACCACCGGCCTGGAGCCTGATCTCGCGCTGGTGAAGTTCAAGAAGCTGGTCGGTGGCGCCTCGATGCAGATCGTCAACGGCACCGTGCCTCGTGCGTTGCGCTCGCTGGGCTACCAGGAGGAGTCGGTCGAGGCGATCGTCGAGCACATCGCCGAGAAGGGGCACGTTGTCGACGCGCCGGGTCTGAAGCCTGAGCACTACAGCGTGTTCGACTGCGCGATGGGGGAGCGCTCGATCTCCCCGATGGGGCACGTCAAGCTGATGGCCTCGATCCAGCCGTTCGTCTCGGGTGCGCTCTCCAAAACGGTGAACCTACCGGCCGAGGCAACCGTCGCCGACGTCGAGGAGGTCTACTTCGAGGGCTGGAAGCTCGGCCTCAAAGCCCTTGCGATCTACCGCAACAACTCCAAGGTCGGGCAGCCGCTGCAGGACAAGAAGGGGTCGGAGGCCAACACTGAGGTGGTGGCCGCCGCCCCGACCCGGAAGCGTCTGCCGAAGAAGCGCTCGTCGCAGACCGTGTCGTTCTCCGTCGCCGGCGCCGAGGGATATATGACCGCGGGGCAGTACGACGACGGCACGCTCGGCGAGGTCTTCATCAAGATGAGCAAGCAGGGCTCGACGCTGGCCGGGGTGATGGACGCGTTCTCGGTGTCGATCTCGATCGGCCTGCAGTACGGCGTGCCGCTGGAGGCCTTCGTCTCCAAGTTCACCAACATGCGGTTCGACCCGGCCGGCATGACAGACGACGCCGACATCCGGATCGCCCAGTCCATCATGGATTACCTGTTCCGCCGGCTGGCGCTGGACTACCTGCCCTACGACAAGCGCACCGAGCTCGGCATCTTCACTGCTGAGGAGCGGGCTGCCTCGGTGGCTGGCTACGGGGTGGCCGGTCCGGTCGACGAGATTGACGTCGAAGGGCTGGCCCAGTCGGTGCCGGTTGCCACGCCAGCTCCCGCTCACATCGGCTCGTCGATGGAGCTGCTGCAGGCTCAGCAGGGGGCAGTGGCCGACGCGCCGCTGTGCATGACCTGCGGGGTCAAGATGCGGCCGGCTGGGAGCTGCTATGTGTGCGAGAGCTGCGGGAGCACCAGCGGCTGCAGCTGATGTTTAGCTGTCGGACGGCACCGGTAACGACACGGACGGTCCCACGCGGGGACGTGTGATGACACCGCATGCGTCGCCGGATGTCACCGGAATCGGCACGGCAAGACACTGAGGCCCGGACACGAACCGTGACCGGGCCTCAGCGGCGCCTGTCCTCGGCGGCTGGCAGGGGGCTGATTCAGCTCGAACCACCTCGCAGCACGTATGGTCGACGCGGGCCGTCGCCGCGTGAAACTGGGACGGTGGGCCGGACCTGTCAGGGCGGTACCTGTACCGGGAGACGGCGTACACACCCCTTTGTTCATCCGGGCACGGGTCGCTGAGATCGTGCAGGTCAGAGACGAGGAAACGAAGGACACAAAGGAACCGTCGAGGTTCCTACATCTCCCGTTCGAGGCGTCACGTTGAAGGACGACGACGTGCGTGCCCCAACGAGCCACCCCGAGGGCGCCGCCACCCGGCTGCTCGCCGTCGCGACCGTCTCGGCTCTCGGGGACGGGATGCGGACAAGTCTCCTGCCGCTGTTTGCTACTGCCCAAGACGGCGTTTCCGGCGCCGGGGTCGTTCTGGCGGCTGGCTACCTGCCGTGGCTGATCTTCGGACTTCTCGCTGGTGCCGTCGCCGATCGGGTCAACCGAGCCAAGGCGATGATTGTTGTGGATGCTGTCCGTGCGTTCGCCATGACCGCTTTTGCAGGGTCTCTGGTCGCCGGCACACCCCCGCTGGCAGTGACAGCGCTCCTGGCCTTTGCACTCGGCTCAGCCGAGACCCTCTTCGACAACGCTGCCGTCGCGCTTCTCCCAAACGTTGCCTCGGCCGATCGGCTCCCCAGTCTCAACGCACGCATGTACACCGCTCAGACAATGGGTGTCTCGTTGATCGGGCCCGCGCTCGGTGGCTTGCTGTACACCCTTGGTCCCTCGATTCCGATGTTCCTCGACGCGGCCTCGTTCCTGCTGGCGGCAATCCTGGTCCGGCCCCTCTTGGCCCATCGCCCCCCTTCATCGGACGCAGGCGCGCCAGTATGGGCCGGCGTTCGCCAGGAAACGGTCGTTGGCCTGTCATGGTTGATGCGGCACCGGTCGATGCGAGCGCTTACCGTGCTCTACGCCGTCCTCGGCTGCGTCAGCGGGATGTTGCTCGCCGTCCTGCCGACCTACGCGCACGACCGGTTGGGGCTGGGCGGGAGCGGATACGGCCTGCTGCTGTCTTGCTTTGGTCTGGGCACGCTGAGTGGGGGAATGACCGCCGGCAGAACCGTAAGGGCCTTCCGTGCGGGTCGAACGCTCGTTGTGTGCGCTGGCACCACAACGCTCGTGTTCGTCGGTCTCGCATTCAGCAGTCAGGTGCTGGAGGCTGCCCTCTGCATGATCTTGCTCGGTGTGGTGGTGGCGACCTGGACCGTCGTGACGGTAACCCTGCGCCAACGACTCGTCCCTAACAGCATGCTGGGGCGGGTCGCCAGCGCGTTCCGGGTGTCTGGCCTGGCGCTGACAGTCGTCGGGGCGTCGGTGGCCGGACCGGCCGTCGTCTATCTCGGCTTTGAAGGCACACTCGAAGGAGCGGCCTTTGCGGTCGCAGCTTGCGCCCTGGTGTCAGCCCCTTCCGTCGCGCCATTGTCGATCGACGCGCAGCCGGACACGCGCGGGCTGACGACCGCCGAGGGCTGACGGTTGTGGGCGAGCCTGTCAAGGATCGCCGGTGAGCAACGCCCCTTGTCGCCAACATTTCCTGAGAGCAGGGCCATGTCACGCCACAGAGGAACGACGGGGTGCGTCCGACACACCACGTCTGCCGTTACGAGTCAACGCTCGGTGCCAACGACCGACTCGCTCACAAGGTTTTCCTCTGCTCATTCGATGGATCATCTGAGAAGGAGAACCCCCATCTGCTTTGTGGGCCCCCTGCAACCGACGACAGTGCGGCTCATTGGCCTGACCCTGTGCGTGGCGAAGGCAGCTCAGGCCGCCGGGAGCGCCTCCACCGGCAGCAGTGTCACGCCGGAATCGCGCAGGTCGTCCCGGAGGTCTTTCCAGAGCTGGATATCGCCGGGCAGCAACGTGGCTTCTGGCCGGGCGATGGCGACGACGACGCGACGGGCGGTCTTTCGAAGCACGCCGGCGGTGTTCCTGCGCACCACGTCGTCCCACCGGGCCGCGAGCCCGGTGATCTCCATGCACACCTTGTCGTCGAGAAGGAACAGGACGTCCCCGCTGTCCAGGGGCTCGGCTGCATAGATCTTGAGGACTTCTTCGAGGTGACCGTCGCACGGCTGGTTGGTTGACATGACTGCATGGTGACCGACGCAGCGACCGACCTTTGCTCTGTCCACAGGGCAATGTGGGCCCTGCTCCGAACAGTAAAGCGTCGAGGGATCTGCCCTTCGGGCGTCGCGTCGCGGCCCGGTGGACGAGTCGTGCAGGTCGGCTCTAGGGTGGGGCCGCCTCCGCGGTTCTGGACACGCTGGCTGCGTGGGCGCTCTACACCGTGCGGTCCTCAACGTCGAGGGCACGCACGACACAAGAGGGTGGGTCACCGCATGCCAGTCCGCATTCGCCCGACGTACGGATCCGAAGATGCTCGTCGCCCAAGGTCGCGCCGGGTGCAGCTGGCAGGATTCGTGGCCGTCGCCCTGGCAGCGACGATAAGCCTGACAGGGGTGGCCTCTGCAGCGCCCCATGCCACCCCAGACTTCGGTCCCAACGTCAAGGTGTTCGATCCGAGCATGCCGGTCAGCGAGATCCAGAAGACGGTCGACGCGATCGCCGCCCAGCAGGTCGACAACGAGATGGGCACCGCGCGCTACGCCCTGCTGTTCAAGCCGGGCACCTACGGCACAGCGGCGCAACCGCTCGACTTCCAAGTCGGCTACTCCACCGAGGTCGCCGGCCTGGGTGCATCGCCGACCGACGTCACGATCAACGGCCACGTCGATGTCTACAACCGGTGCTTCACGCCGACCAACTGCAGTGCCCTGGACAATTTCTGGCGCTCGATGTCCAACCTCACCATCAACGTGACGGGCCTGGCCGGGTGCCGGGGGTCGGGCAACTTCTGGGCCGTCTCCCAGGCTGCGCCGTTGCGTCGGGTCAACATCACCGGCGGCAATTTGACGCTGATGGACTACTGCACGGCAGGTCCGCAATTCGCCAGCGGTGGCTTCATTGCCGACTCGAGCACCGGTTTCGTCATCAACGGTTCCCAGCAGCAATTCCTCGTCCGAAACAGCCAGCTCGGCGGCTGGTCGAACGGCGTCTGGAACCAGGTGTTCGCCGGCGTCCAGGGTGCGCCAGCCCAGAGCTTCCCGGATCCGCCGTACACGACGTTGGCGACGAACCCGGTCAGTCGCGAGAAGCCCTACCTCTACGTCGATGGCGCAGGCGTCTACCGGGTCCGCGTGCCCGCGGCCAGGACCGCGTCGAGTGGGACCACCTGGCAGGCGGGGCTCACGGCCGGGCGCTCGATCCCGCTCTCAGACTTCTACCTCGCCCGGCCTGGTGACTCTGTCAAGGCGATCAACAAGGCGCTCGCTCGCGGCCGGAATCTGATCTTCACCCCCGGCGTGTACGACGTGGGCCGCAGCATCGAGGTCAAGCGAGCGGGCGCGGTCGTGCTGGGGCTGGGTCTGGCCACGCTCACCGCTGTGGACGGCGCGGTCCCGCTGCGAGTCGCTGATGTCAAAGGCGTTGACATCGCCGGGCTCACGATCGACGCCGGTCCGGTGAACTCTCCTATGCTGCTGCAGGTCGGCAGACGGCATGCCGGGAGGGAAGATGCAGGCGAGGACAGCGACCCGACCAACCCCACCGCGCTGCAGGACGTGTTCTTCCGGATCGGTGGCCCGCACATCGGCAAGGCCACGATCGGCTTGCAGGTCAATAGCGACCACGTCATCCTCGACGATATCTGGGCCTGGCGTGCCGACCACGGCAGCGGGGTCGGCTGGACGCTCAACACCTCCGACACCGGGGTCGTCGTGAATGGCGCGGACGTGACCGCGACCGGTTTGTTCGCCGAGCATTTCCAGAAGGACAACGTCGTCTGGAACGGCGAGGGCGGAAAGACAGTCTTCTTCCAGAACGAGTTGCCCTACGACGCGCCGAATCAGGCCGCGTGGCAGCACGATGGGGTGCTCGGTTGGGCCGCTTACAAGGTGGCCGACTCGGTGAAGACCCATGAGCTCTGGGGTGGTGGCAGCTACATCTTCACCAATGTCGACCCGAGCCTGCATGCGACCCACGGGTTCGAGGTGCCGGTCACCCCGGGGGTTCGGCTGCATGACCTGCTCACGGTCCAGCTGGGCGCAGGCACCCTTGACCACATCGTCAACAACACTGGCAACGCCGTGACGTCTGCGGCCGTCGGCATCCCGAGCTACCTGGTCAGCTTTCCGTAGACCACGCCCGCCGCCGGGTTTCCCAGCAGGGCGGGCAGACTGGTCCTGTGATTGCTGCCGCGGAGGCCCGCCCCGGCCTCCGGGGCCTGCTCGCACGACCGGCCTACCGGCAGCTGTGGGTGGCCCGGACCGTCAGCCAGGTCGGTGATGTCGCACAGTTCACCACCCTCGCGCTGCTCCTGGTCCACCTGACCGGCTCGGGGCTCGGGGTGTCCGGGGCGGTCCTGGCCGAGATCGTCCCGGTGCTGCTGTTGGGCCCACTGGCCGGCAGTCTGGTGGATCGCCTCCCCAGGGTGCGGGTGATGATTGCTGCCGACGTGGTGCGGATGGTGCTGGCCGGCGTCCTGGCCGGGTGGCACGGCAGCCCCGCCGTGGCGTACGCCGTGGCGTTCGGCCTGTCGGCCGGGCAGGCGTTCTTCGGGCCAGCCGCCCAATCGCTGCTGCCCGCGCTTGTCGCCGACGACGAACTCGTTGCCGCGAACAGCGGCATCTGGACCGCCGCCGTCACCGCACAGATCCTCGTCGCGCCCGCCGCCGCGTTCCTCGCCACGACCGTCGGGTTCGGTACCGGGTTCGCTGTCAACGCCGCGTCGTTCGCTCTGAGCGGTCTGGTCCTGCTCAGGTTGCGCGAGCCCGAACGACCCCGGGCGGTGTCGGTCAGCAGCCCGTCCGCGCACGCCCGCGCCGGCTTGAGCGCCCTCGCCGCGCTGCCACTGCTCAAGGCCCTCGCCGCGGGGCAGTTCCTCGCGGCGCTGTCCGCCGGCGCGACGAGCGCCCTGCTCGTCGTCCTCGCCCAGGACCGGCTCGGTGGGGGGGACGGGTACGGCCTGCTGATCGCCGCGATCGGCGTCGGCGCAGCAGCCGGGCCGCTGCTCGTGACCCGCCGTCTCAAGGACCCCCGCCGGCCGCTGCTGGTCTTCGGGCCGTACGCCGTACGAGGCCTCGTCGACCTGGTGCTGTCCATCGTGACGGCGCTTCCGCTCGCAGCCGGGGCGCTGTTGTTCTACGGCCTGTCGACGTCGACGGGCAACGTAACGTTCAGCAGCCTGCTGCAGTCCCGCGTCCCCGAGGATCTGAGAGGGCGGGCGTTCGCCGGCTTCGACATCCTGTGGCAGACCGGTCGGCTTCTGAGCCTGCTCGGCGGTGGGCTGCTCGCCGACTGGGTCGGCATCCGCGCGGTCTATCTGCTGGGCGGCCTGCTGCTCCTCGCCGCGGCGGGGGTCGGGGCGGTCGGCTCACGAGATGCCCGGAGCGGGAGCGGCTCCAGCCTGCCCTGATGGTCTCCCCGATCTACCCGCCGCTGCCCCGGCGTACGGTCTCGATGCGGGCTGGTGTGGGCAGTAGGTTGATGACGTCAGCACTGCGGCCCGACGAGCGAGTCAGCACCACCCGATGAGCCCCCACCCGCAGGTAGGTCACTCCTGCCTTCCTCCGGGGTCTCGTCGTGCCGTTGTACCGCGCCGCTGTGACGCAATGTCGCGTCCAGGTCCTCGACGGCAGCCTCGTGCCCACACTCATTGAGCAGTACCGCCACCAGCTGGCGCGCCAGCCGTCTCCCGCGGAGATCCGGTCCTGGGAGCGCAGCTTGCACACCCTCTCCGCTGACCTTGTCCAGGCCGGGCTCGACCAGGTCGAGGTGCTCGTCGAATACCAGCTCCCGCTGACCAGCAAGCGAGCCGACGTGGTGCTCTGCGGGCTGCATCCGAGAACGAACCAGCCCTCGTACGTCGTGGTAGAGCTCAAGCAGTGGAGCCAAGCCACCCTCCTCGAGGACTCGGTCGACCTCTGCGTGGTTCCGGGATCGGGTGGGACACGGCTTCATCCCGGCGAGCAGGTCCGCCGCTATTGCGGGCACCTTCGTGACTTCCTGGCGACGCTGTCCGACCTCGACGATCCCCTCGCCGGCGTGGCCTACCTGCACAACGCGACCGACAGTGACGTCGAACAGCTTTTCCGCTTGCCCGAAGACGACCAGGGACGTTTGTTCACCGGGCAGCGGCGTGGAGCGTTCCTGCAGTACCTGCAGGATCGGCTCTCGACAGCGCCTGGAACAGAAGTCGCCGACCGCCTGCTGGGCAGCGCGGTGCGGCCGAGCAGGCAACTGCTTGCGCTGGCCGCGCAAGAGGTGCAGCAACGAGAGGTGTTCCGGCTGCAGGCCGAGCAACAGACGGCTTACAGCCTGGTGCTGCGGGCTCTCGAGCGGTCCCGGCGTGGCGCCGGGAAGCAGGCGATCGTCGTCGTCGGTGGGCCCGGCTCCGGCAAGAGCGTCATTGCCCTGTCGCTGCTCGGTGAGCTCTCCCGTCAGGGGCGTTCGGTGCTGCACGCGACGGGCTCGTCGGCCTTCACACAGACCCTTCGCAAGGTGGCCGGTCGGCGAGCACCAAGGGTCAAGGCGATGTTCCGGTACTTCAACCAATTCGGCGACCTCGAACCCAATGAGCTGGACGTGCTGCTTTGTGACGAGGCGCACCGCATCCGGGAGACGTCCGCGAACCGGTATACGCGGGCGAACGCCCGCACCGGTACTCCGCAAGTCGACGAGTTGCTGCAAGCCGCCCGGGTACCGGTCTTTCTCTTAGACGAGCATCAGGTGGTGCGGCCGGGCGAGCTCGGTTCGCTGAGCGAGATCTCCATGGCTGCGGCCCGTCTCGGCATCGACGTCGAACGCGTCCAACTCGACGGCCAGTACCGCTGTGGTGGCAGCCGGGCCTACGAGACGTGGGTGCTCCGACTCCTAGGGCTCGAGCCTGGTGGTGCACTGGCCTGGGTGGGCGATGACCATTTCGACCTGCGGCTGGCCGAGAGTGCCGAGCACATGGAGGCCGTGCTCCGTCGTCGAGAGGAAGCGGGCTACAGCTCGCGGATCAGCGCGGGGTATTGCTGGCCCTGGGGCGACGCGCGTTCGGATGGCAGCCTGCCCGAGGACGTGGTTGTCGGGGAGTGGCGCCGCCCCTGGAACAACAAGAAGGACACCTCCGTTGGCGGGGCTCCTGGCCGGCCGTACTGGTCGAGTGACCCGGCCGGCTTCGGCCAGGTCGGCTGCGTGTATACGGCGCAGGGCTTCGAGTACGACTGGTCCGGAGTCATTCTGGGGCCCGACCTCGTCTGGCGCGGTGACCGATGGGTTGCCCAACCGGGCAAGAGCTTTGACAGCCAGGTGAGGCGCGCGACCCTGCCAGAGTTTGACCGTGCTGTCCGCAACACCTACAAGGTGCTGCTGACGCGAGGGATGCTGGGCTCGCTCGTCTACAGCACCGACCCGGAGACGCAG
>JAYSQK010000165.1:0-3688 GCA_043721555.1 Frankiales bacterium | reverse complement strand
CTGGCGAGCGCTTCCGACGCCTCCCCGGCGACCCCTTGGAACAGGCCGGCTCTGGCCAGGACCTCGTCCACTGCTGCCCTTCCCGCGCGTCGTCCGGTGCTCGCGGAGCAGTCTGGCAGATGGCGAGTCTGGTCACCGACGGCCCGGGATGAGCCGGCTGAACCGTCGCCGCCGCCAGTACCGCTCGAGCGCCGGCGCGTA
Organism: Frankiales bacterium; assembly: GCA_043721555.1. Taxonomy (GTDB): domain Bacteria; phylum Actinomycetota; class Actinomycetes; order Mycobacteriales; family SCTD01; genus JAYSQK01. Next base: position 3,487 of record JAYSQK010000165.1, on the reverse strand, counting down.
GCCCTCGCTGACGAACGTCTCGACCTCCTCGGGCCGGGCCGAGTCCAGGAACCCCTCCAGCAGATCGCCGACGTCGTCGGACCGTAGTGGCCGCTCGACCCGCTCCATGCCGAGCATCAGCCCGAGCAGCAGCACGGGCAGCAGCAGGGCGACGGCGACCAGGGGCACCCCACCATGGTCGCGTACGCCGGTCCCGGCGTACGCGTATGGGGTGTTGCTAGGCCGAGCGGCGCCGGACGACCGGGGTGAGCGGCAACGCGGAAAGGCACAGCGTGGGCTGCACGCGGTAGCGCGCGATGAGCTCACCGGTGGCATCTGCCTGCCTGGCGTGCAGGGCGGTGCGGTAGGCCGAGAGCTGCTGCTCGGCCTCGGCCAGATCGGCGTCGTGCCGGGCCTGGCCGTCGTGGTCACCTGCCGGCACCCGCCGATCCCACAGCTCGGCAAGGCTTGGCAGTGGGGGGATGTCGTCGATCGGCAGGATCTCGACGAGCGCCCGGCGGCCCGAGCCGACCCGGGCGTCGGTGAGCACCGGCCGCAAGGTGGCGGCATCGAGCTGGCCCTTGCCGTTGCCCGCGCGGACGACATCGAGCCGGGCCTGGATGATCCGGCGCCAGTACGACACCTTGTTCTCCTCGGCGCCGAGCGCGGTGCGATAGCCGCGGAGCTGCTCGAGGGTGAGATGACCGAATTCTTCGCTGACCGCGGGGAGCGTGCGGGTCGGCTGTTTGCGGGGCGCGGGTGGCCGGAAGGCGCCGACCGGCGGTGCGAGCGCGGTGCCCTGCGAATCCATGCTTCTCCAACCCGTGATCACATTGTGTGACCGACATGGGGAGGGTCGTCACGATCCCGGAGGGCCTTGAGGGACGTCACCGGAACGGGCGAGTGCCAACGGCCCCACGTAGGCTGCGATCGTGCCACGCAGCGTCGAAAGCCGACTCGGGCTCGTCCGCCGGGCCCGGCGGACCAACCGCGAGTTGGCGCTGCTGCATCCCGACGCGCACTGCGAGCTCGACTTCGGCAACCCGCTCGAGCTGGCCGTCGCCACCGTGCTGTCGGCGCAGTGCACCGACCGGCGCGTCAACGAAGTGACGCCGCGGCTGTTTGCCCGCTGCCGGACCGCCGCCGACTACGCAGGCATCGACCGGGTCGAGCTCGAGGAGCTGATCCGGTCCACCGGTTTTTTCCGCAACAAGGCAACGTCGCTGATCGGCCTGGGCGCTGCCCTCGTCGAGCGGTACGACGGGGTGCTGCCTGGCCGGCTGGAAGACCTCATCACCCTGCCCGGGATCGGCCGCAAGACCGCCAACGTGGTGTTGGGCGACGCCTTCGGCGTGCCGGGGTTGACCGTCGACACACACTTCGGCCGTCTCGTCCGGCGGTTCGGGTGGACCGACGAGAGCGACCCCGTCAAGGTCGAGGCGGCCGTCGCGACCTTGCTGCCGAAGGCCGAATGGACCATCTTCAGCCACCGGGTGATTTTCCACGGCCGGCGGGTCTGCCACGCCAGGAGGCCGGCCTGCGGTGCCTGCGCGCTCGCGCCACTGTGCCCGTCGTACGGCGTTGGGGAGACCGATCCGGTCGTTGCCGCCGGGCTGGTGCGGACCGCGGCGTTCTTCGCGCCGGTGGCTGCGCCGTGACCCGTGTCAAGGTGCTGGCCCTGCTCGCGGTGCTCGCCCTGCTCGCGGTCGGGTTCACCTTGCGGCCGGGGAGCAGGTCCGCGGCGGTGCCGGTCGACACCGGCCCGCTGCGGCGGCAGGCGGCGCTGGCGCCGTGCCCTCGTGGGTTGGGACCGCAGTTGCCCGACCTGCGGCTGGCCTGCCTGGGTGGTGGCCCGGACGTGTCGCTGCGGACGGCGACGACCGGTGTGCCGACGCTCGTCAACGTCTACGGCTCGTGGTGCGGTCCCTGCCAGGACGAGATGCCACTCCTGGTCGCATTCCATCGGGCCGCTGCGGGACGGGTGGCCCTGGTCGGGATCGACACCGAGGAGCCCAGCCGGTCGCAGGCCCTGCATTTCGTGATCGATTTCGGCGTGCACTGGCCGGCGCTGGTCGATGACGACGGCGTGTTCCACCGGCAGATCGGCGGCGGGGTGCCGGTCACGTTGTTCCTCGACGCCGCAGGCAAGGTCGTGCACGTACGCCGGGAGCCCATCCGGTCGCAGGCCGACCTGCGCGCGGACGTCAAGACCTGGCTCGGCGTGACCGTGTGAGCGTGCCCGATTGGCTCGCCCCGCTCGCCGCAGCCCTGCCGGACATCACCGTTGAGCAGCTCACCCGGTGGGCGCCGCCGGATGAAGGCGGTCGGCCCTCAGCCGTGCTGGTGCTGTTCGGCCAGGGTGCCGACGGTCCCGACGTACTGCTGATCGAACGCGCCCACACGATGCGCTCGCACGCCGGGCAGCCGGCGTTCCCCGGTGGGGCCCAGGACCCGGGCGACGACGGCCCGGTCGGTGCCGCCCTGCGTGAGGCGGCCGAGGAGGTCGGTCTCGACCCCGCGAGCGTCGAGGTCCTTGGCACCCTGCCGGGCCTGTGGCTCCCGCCGTCAGGCTTCGTCGTCCACCCCGTCGTTGCTTTCTGGCAGGCGCCGCACGAGGTCCGGGCGGTGGACGCCGCCGAGGTCGCCGCGGTGGTCCGCGCGCCGATTGCCGAGCTGGTCGACCCGGCCAACCGGCTGCGGGTGACCCATCCCAGCGGCTGGGTCGGGCCCGCCTTCAACGTCGGTGACCTGCTGGTCTGGGGATTCACCGCCGCCTTGCTCGACCGGCTGCTCCACCTGGGTGGCTGGGAGCTGCCCTGGGACACCGGCCGGGTGCAACCGCTCGACGAGCAGACGGTCGCCCTGGCCCTGCGCACGACCCCACCCTGACCACCATCGAGGAGTTTCACGCTATGCACCGCGCCGGCTGGCTCGTCCTGCCCCTGTTCGTTGTCACCGCCTGCGCAGGAGGTGGCGGCAGCTCCTCGGTGAAGCCGAACGGCACGGTGGCTGCCGTCGGTAGCCCGACCGCGCAGACCGCCGAGGTCGACGGCCAGGACGTGCTGAAGTTCAAGCCCAACGTGGTCACCGCCAAGGTCGGTGCGTTGACGCTGACGATGCGCAACGCCGGGCGGGTGCCGCACAACCTCGAGTTCGACGACAGCTCGCTCGGCAAGCTGGGCTTGGTCGCCGGCGGGCAGTCCAAAGCGTTGAAGATGACCTTCACCAAGGCCGGCACCTACACCTTCCAGTGCACCATCCACCCGGGGATGACCGGCAAGGTCGTCGTCTCCTGACGGCCTAGGGTGCTGATGGTGCGCGGAGACCTGCTCGACGTCGTGCTGCTCGTCGCGGCCCTGTTGTTCGCCGTGTCGGGCTACCGGCAGGGCTTTGTCGTCGGGGTCCTGTCCTTCGTCGGCTTCCTCGGTGGCGGGGTGCTCGGGGCCAAGCTCGCCCCGACGGTGGCCCAGCTCGGCGTGCTGTCCAGCCTGCCGCAGTCGGTCGTCGG
>JAYSQK010000164.1:0-2871 GCA_043721555.1 Frankiales bacterium | reverse complement strand
ACTGCCCGCGCTGAGCGACGCCTTGGTCACGCTGACGGCAGTCACCGCGGAGGACGGCGCGGCCGTGACCACCGCCAGGATTGACAGCGCCGTGACGGTGACCGCCCAGCGTCCGAATGTGCCCAGCTTCAAACCTGTCATCTGTTTTCCCATCCCAGGCGGTGGGCGGGCGAATGCGGGCCCACACTGCGGTGCTGACACGCGGCGCCGGAACGTAACGCCGGTCGGCGGCGATCCTCTATGGGACGTAGGTCCTAGGACCGCGGGTTAGCGTCCGGTCATGACGAGCGATCTGCGGTCGGCTGAGCACGCCCGGCTGGCCGAGGCCGACGACGGCAGCCGACCCTGGCGGCTCTGGGGCCCGTACGTCGCCGAGCGGGCCTGGGGCACCGTCCGGGAGGACTACTCCGCGGGCGGCGACGCCTGGGGCTCGCTGACCCACGAGGACGCACGCAGTACGGCGTACCGGTGGAACGAGGACGGGCTGGCCGGGATCTGCGACGAGCAGCAGCGGCTGTGCCTGACCTGGGCGTTCTGGAACGGCGTCGACCCGGTCCTCAAGGAGCGCATCTTCGGGCTCACCAACGCCGAGGGAAACCACGGCGAGGACGCCAAGGAGGAGTGGTTCTACGTCGACGCCACGCCGACTTCGTCCTATCTGTCGTGGCGGTACCGCTACCCGACGACCCCCTTTCCGTACGCCGACCTGCGGGTGCCCCGGTCCCGCGACGAACCCGAGCTGGAGCTGGCCGACACCGGCGCACTGGACGGTTGCTGGGAGCTCGGGCTCGAAGTCGCCAAGGACGGACCCGAGTCGTTGGTGCTGCGGCTGTCGGCGACCAACACCAGCGACGTGGAGCAGGTGCTGCACGTGCTGCCCACGCTGGTCTTCCGCAATACCTGGACCTGGCACCCTGGCCGACCGGTGCCCGAGATCAGCTGGCGGGATGGGCTTCTCGCTGCGCACCCGACGCTCGGGGAGATGCTCCTCACCGGCCCGGGTGAGCCGCTGTTCTGCAGCAACGAGACCAACACCCTGCTGCGCTACGGGACGCCTGGCCCGGCGTACCCGAAGGACGGCATCGGCGACCACGTCGTGCAGGGTGCTCCGTCGGTCGACCCGGCGCGGACCGGCACGAAGGCAGCCCTGCACGAGGTGCTCCGGGCCGGGCCGGGTGAGACGGCGACGATGGTGGTCCGGCTGGCCAGACCGGGGGTCGACGTCGCGCTGTCCCTGCTCGAGACCCGGCGCGCCGAGGCCGACGCCTTCTACGCCGCCCTCGGTGACGTGCCCGCCGATCGCGCGCCGGTGCTGCGCCAGGCGCTGGCCGGGATGCTGTGGGGCAAATGCTTCTACCGCTACGACGTGAACCGTTGGCTGGAGGGCGATGTCGGCCAGCCGCCACCTCCAGAGGCGCGACGGTCGGGGCGCAACGCGGGCTGGCGGCACGTCGACTGCCGTGACGTGATGAGCATGCCGGACCCGTGGGAGTACCCGTGGTTCGCCTCGTGGGACCTCGCGTTCCACACGGTCGCGCTCGCCCACGTCGACCCGGAGTTCGCCAAAGCCCAATTGCTGCTGCTGTGCCGCGAGTGGTTCATGCACCCGAACGGCCAGCTGCCGGCGTACGAGTGGGACTTCGGCGACGTCAACCCGCCGGTGCATGCATGGGCCGCGCTGGAGGTGTTCCACCTCTCCGGCGGCACCGACCACGATTTCCTCGAGCGGGTGTTCCACAAGCTGCTGCTCAACTTCACCTGGTGGGTCAACCGCCAGGACGACGAGGGCGACGATCTGTTTGCCGGCGGTTTCCTCGGGCTGGACAACGTCGGGCCGTTCGACCGCAGCCACGCGCCGGCCTGGATCGGCCATCTCGAACAGGCCGACGGCACGGCCTGGATGGCGATGTACTGCCTGGATCTGCTCGAGATCGCGTTGGTCCTCGCCCGGGACGACCGCACCTACGAGGACGTCGCCACCAAGTTCTTCGAGCACTTCACCCGGATCGCCACCGCGGTCGTGCGGCTCGGCCTCTGGGACGAACAGGACGGCTTCGTCTACGACCAATTGCACGCCCCCGACGGCAGCCGCCGGCCGATGCGCGTACGCAGCGTCGTCGGGCTCGTCGTGCTCGCTGCTCTGCGGGTGGTTGACCACGCGACACTTGCTGCCCTGCCGGATTTCTCGGCTCGCCTGCACCGCTTCCTCGAGGTCCGGCCCGAGTACGCCGCGGTCGCCGGCGAGGCCTGCCTGGACCCCGGTGCGGCGCACGACCATGTGCTGTCGGTGCTGACCGAACCGCAGGTGGCCCGGGTGCTGGCAGCGGTCTTCGACAGCGACGAGTTCCTGTCACCGCACGGCCTGCGCTCGCTGTCGCGCCGGCACCTCGACGCGCCGTACGACGCGGGCGTGGGCCTGCCGCCGGTCGCCTACGAGCCAGGGCCGTCGCGGTCAGGGCTGTTCGGCGGCAACAGCAACTGGCGCGGGCCGGTGTGGATGCCGGTCAACGTGCTGCTCATCGGGGCGCTGCGACGCACCGCCGTCGCGCACCCCACGTTGGTCGTGGGTGGGCGGTCGCTCGCCGAAGCGACCCGGGACCTTGCCGACCGGCTGGTGTCGCTGTGGCTGCCGGGTGCGGACGGGCGACGGCCCGCCGGGAGCTGGCCGGCGGGACTACTGCAGTTCCCGGAATACTTCCACGGCGACACCGGCGAGGGGCTCGGGGCCTCACACCAGACGGGGTGGACGGGGCTGGTGGCGGACTTGATCCTGCGCCCCTCGGTCAGCGGCTGACCAGCTCGGAGCGGGCTTGGGCGACCTGCAGCGCCGTCGGCGGTCCGGTGGTCTGCGCGGTCCCGACCACCTGCTGC
>JAYSQK010000163.1:0-3859 GCA_043721555.1 Frankiales bacterium | reverse complement strand
TGGATCTGGTAGAGGTCGACGTAGTCGGTTCCGAGCCGGCGCAGGCTGTGGTCGATCTCGCTCATGATCGCTTTGCGGGACAGGCCACCACCGTTCGGGCCCGGCCGCATCCGGCCGTGCACCTTGGTGGCGATGACGACCTCGTCGCGGGTGGTGAAGTCGGCGAGCGCCCGGCCGAGGATCGCCTCGCTGGTGCCATCGGAGTAGACGTTGGCGGTGTCGAAGAAGGTGATCCCGAGCTCGAGGGCGCGCGAGATGAACGGCCGGCTGGTCGCCTCGTCCAGACTCCAGGCGTGCGAGCCCCGGTCAGGCTCGCCGTAGCTCATGCACCCCAGGCAGATCCGCGAGACCTGCAGCCCGGTCGCCCCGAGGGTCGTGTAGTCCATGCCTGCTGCCTCCTGCTGTTAGAGGGCTGCCCAGCCGCGGCTGCGCTCGACCGCGGCCGACCAGCGTCGGTGGCGGCCATCCTCGCGGACCCCTGCGGTCGGCTCGAACCGGGCGTCGAGTTGCCACGCGCCGGTCAGCTCGGTCGTGCTCGACCACACGCCGGTCCCGAGCCCGGCGAGGAGCGCCGCCCCGAGCGCGGTCGTCTCGAGTACCTGCGGCCGCTGCACCGGCGTCCCGAGCTGATCGGCCTGCAGCTGGCAGAGCAGGTCATTGGCGCTCGCGCCGCCGTCGACCTGCAGGCAGGGCAGCTCGCACCCCGCTTCGGTGGTCATCGCGTCGACGACGTCGCGGACCTCGAACGCGATCGCGTCCAAGGTCGCCCGGGCCAGGTGCGCGCGGGTGGTGCCGCGGGTGATGCCGAGGATCGAGCCGCGGGCGTCGGGGTCCCAATGCGGCGCCCCGAGGCCGGTCAGCGCCGGCACGAACACCACCCCGCCGGCGTCCGGCACGCTGCGGGCGAGGTCCTCGACCTCCCGGGCGCTGCCGATCAGCTGCAGCCCGTCGCGCAGCCACTGCACCGCCGCTCCGGTCACGAAGACCGCCCCCTCCAGGGCGTAGGTGAGCGCGCCGTGGGGGGCCATCCAGGCGACCGTCGTCAGCAGCCGGCTGGACAGCACCGGCGTCGGCCCGGTGTTGACCAGCACGAACGACCCGGTCCCGTAGGTGCACTTGCTCCGGCCGACGTCGAAGCAACCCTGCCCGAACAGCGCCGCCTGCTGGTCCCCGGCGATCCCGGCGATCGGCAGGTCGAGCCCGAGGAAGGCCGCCGGATCGGTCCGCCCGATCTCGCCGTACGACGGGACGACTTCCGGCAGGGCGGTCATCGGTACGCCGAACAGCTCGCACAGCTCGCCGGACCAGCGACCCGCGCGCAGGTCGAACAGCAGCGTCCGGCTGGCGTTGCCGGCATCGGTCACGTGCCGGGCGCCGCCGGTCAGCCGCGCGATCACGTAGGAGTCGACGGTGCCGACCGCGGTCCGCCCGGCCGTCACGCCCGCCCAGGTCTGCGGCTCGTGCTCGGCCAGCCAGGCGAGCTTGGTCGCAGTGAAGTACGGGTCGAGGCGCAACCCGGTCAGTTCGGCCACCCGCGGCTCGTGGCCGGCCGCGTGCAGCCGCTCGCAGACCCCGGTCGTCCGGCGGTCCTGCCAGACGATCGCCCGGCGGGCCGACTGCAGCGTCCGGCGGTCCCACAGCACCGCGGTCTCCCGCTGGTTGGTGACCCCGATCGCGGTCACCTCCCTGCGGTCGCCAGGGCCGTCGCCGGGACCGTCCAGCGCCTGCCGGCAGGCGCTGAGCACGGCGAGCCAGATCTCCTCCGGCTCGTGCTCCACCCACCCCGGCCGCGGGAAATGCTGCCCGAACTCCTGGTATCCCCGGCTGATCACCCGTCCGAGCTCGTCGACGACCAACGCGGTCACCCCCGTGGTGCCGGCGTCGATCGCCAGGACGCTCATCCGCGCCCCGACCCGGGCGCCCGGATCGGCGTACGAGGCGCTGGGGTGGACCGGGGCTGCATCGCGGAGCTCATGGCCCGGCATGCTAGGCGCGTGCCCAGGTACTTCTACGACCTCGAGTTCGGCGACACGACGGGCGAGATCTCGCTGCTCTCGATCGGGATCGTCTGCGAGGACGGTCGGGAGTACGCCGCCGTCTCCGCCGAAGTCGATCCCCTCTCGGTGCACCCCTGGGTGCGGGACAACGTCCTGCCGCAACTCCCGCCGGCCTCGAGCTGGAAACCGCGCTCGGTCATCCGGGACGAGGTGCAGGCCTTTCTCGGCGAGGAACCGGTGCTGTGGGCGTGGTTCGGCGCTTATGACCACGTCGCGCTGTGCCAGCTGTGGGGGGCGATGCCGGCGCTGCCCCGGGCGATCCCGCGCTGCACCCTGGATGTGCGGCAGCTGTGGGAGCACCTCGGCCGACCGCCGCTGCCCAAGCAGACAGCCGGCCTGCACAACGCGCTCGAGGACGCGCGGCACGTGCAGGTGAAATGGGAGGCACTGGCCGAGCGGGCGTATCTGCTGGGGTTGGTGATCTGAGTTCAGGCCGCCTGCTGGACGAGCACCGCGACGGCGTAGTGCAGGTCCAGCCGGTCGCCGCTGGTCTGCGGGGGAAGCGTCCGGGCATCGACCGGCTTGCGCAGCTGCAGGGCCTCGAGCAGGTCCTGCGCGGGCTGGAACGGCAGCGTCGGGCGGTGCGGGACGGCGATTCCGGCGGCAGTCGAGATGCTCAACCGGCGGTCGGGCAGCAGGACGAGCTGGAAGCCCTCGGCGTGCACCAGGGTGTGGTGCCGCGGGCAGAGCAGCACGAGGTTGGCCAGGTCAGTCGCGCCGCCCTGCGCCCACGGCGTGACGTGGTGCGCGTGCAGCCGGCGTCGCCGGGTGCAGCCGGAGAAGCGGCAACGCTCGCCATCGATCGTCCCGACCAGCTGCCGGAGTGCGGGGCTCGGATCGTGCCGGGAGCGACCGAGGTCCTGGCAGGTGAGGTCGGCCGGGGTGAGGGCGCGGAGCCCGGATCCGATCGCATCTTGGGAGCAGGTCAGGGTCGTGCCGGGTGGGAGCAACTCGCCGTCGTGGAGCCGAGACCAGCCCGACAGCGGGTCGATGTGGACCCGCAAGCGGGCCCGTCCGCGCCTCGCCCGCCCGGGTTGATCTTCGGCGACCCTCGCCAGATAGCTCTCGCACAGCTGCAACAACCCCTCGGCATGCGTCGCCCGCGGCACGGACACCGGCTCGGGCGCAGCAGCAGACGGTGCAGCAGCGGCCGGTGTGCCCGCGGTCGGTCCCGCTGCGTCTTCCGCGGAAGACTCGACTCGTCGTACGGTCTGGCGCTCGAGGTCGAGCTCGGCCATCGCGCTCTCGAGGGCGGCGATGACGACGGCGCCGCGCTCGGCCGGCATCCGGATCGTGACGACCAGGGTGCCGTCGTCGTCGTAGCTGAGCCGGGTCCGCATCAGCCACGCTGCCCGCTCGGGGTCGGCGGCGTCCTCGGACGGCTTGCGGGCTCGACGGACGCCGCGGACCAGCTTCTCCAGTTGGGCACCGGAGGCGTGCCGCGCGCACTCCAGATAGGTGGCCTCGTCGTCCGCCGAGGCGACGCGGGTGACTGCCCGGACCTGGGTCCACGACAGCCGCCCGGCGTGGAAGGCGTCGTTGGTCAGCGGAAGGGTCGGCAGGGCGCGAGCGACCCGGACTCGCTCGTGCGCCGCCTTCAGGCCCATGCCGAGCCGCCAGGAGAGCCAGTGCGCGGTGGACAGCAGCCCCGGCCCGAACCACGACCCGCGCCGGTCGAGCTCAGCGACGAGATCGATCAGATGGGCCTCGGCGGCGGCGATCCGGCCGGCCCAGGTGGTGATCTCGTCGGTCAGCTGGTCGTCGGTCAGCGCCGTGATGTCGGTTTCCATGGACCGAAGGTA
>JAYSQK010000162.1:0-2512 GCA_043721555.1 Frankiales bacterium | reverse complement strand
CAGGTTATCCGGCCCCACACTTATGCGGCCTGCGACGCGGCTGGCAGCGACAGCTCCCCATCGAGTAGCTGTCGCTTGACTGGTCAGGTGCCGGAGGCCATGTAGGCGGCGAGGATGTAGTTGGGGTGGCGGTCGAGGTTCTTGCGTGCGCGGTCGTACCGCATGGTGGTCCGCGGGTCGGCGTGCCGGGCCGTGGTCTGGACGTCGCGCAGGTCCACGCGGGCGTCGAGCATGGTCGTGACGAAGGTGTGCCGCAGCATGTGCAGGTGCATCCGCGGGAGCCGCACACCCGCCTGGGCCGCGAGCTGCCGTAGCCGTCGGGTGGCGGCGTGGCGGTCCATGCGGACGCCACGCCGGTTCAGGAGCAGCGGGCCGGCCGTGCGGTCGCCCGCTGCCCGGTCCACAGCGCGGCTGACGGCGGGTGGCAGTGGAACGAGGACGACTCTGCCGCCCTCGCCTGTCCGGCGCAGGACTCGGTGCCCGTGTTCCTCGCCGAGATCGTCGATGTTGGCACCGACGGTCTCGAAGATCCGCAGACCGAGCAGGCCCAGTAGGCACACCAGGGCAAAGTCGAACGGGTTGCTCGACTGCCGCGCGGCGGTGCGCATGGCCTCGAACTGCAGGTGCGTCAGGACAAGCGTGGGTGACTCCGGCGGAACGGTCGGGCGCCGGACGTACTCGGCCCGGGGAATGCTCCAGGATCCCGTCGATGACGTACGTTCGGTACAAGCCGGCGACGACCGACAACCGTCGCGACACGGTGGACGGCTTGAACCGGCGGACGTCATGCATCCAGCGCAAAGAATGCTCGAGGTCGTTGCGCTGAGCGTCCAACAGCGCGAGCTGCCGATCCTGACACCAGCCGAAGAACACTCGAAGGTCGGATTCGGTGGGCTCACGAGGCGCCGCGGTAGCGCGACAGATGAGCGATCGTCGCGAGACCAAGCTGTTGCGACGGTGCGAGGGAGGCGTCAAGGGCCGCCATGCCACGAGTACGCGCCGCAGGTGCAGGTTCTGCGATCGGCCGGTCGTGTGACAGCATGCGATCGCAGATGAGGTGCGGCAGCGGCTCGCGGCAGAGTGTAGGTCGTGTCTGATCTCGCCGACGCCGTCCTTCCCTTGATCCGCACGCGCGCCGACCTGTGGCGGCGGGGCGCGGCCAACGCGCATGGACGGCAGGTGCACGAGGCCGTGGACCTGCTCCAAGCCGCGCGGGACGCTAAGCCCGCCGAGCGCGTTGCGGTCTGCCAGAAGGCGATCGTCAGCGCGGTCGCAGTGATCCTGAAAGCCGATGACTCCAGCGGCATCATCGGCGACGCCGTACGCCGCCTCCTGAGCCTGCACCCCCAGTTCGCCGCCCAAGCGCAGCCTCCGATCGCGCGGCTGGTCGACTGGCTGATCGAGTTCCAGTTCGACGGCAAGCAGGACTTCTTCGAGATCGACCCCGTCGACTATGCACCGGCGCTCGGCGACCTGGGGCTGGAGCGCTACCGCGACCAGCTCCAGCGACTCCGCGACGAGCTCGCTGCGCAGCCGGGCGAAGGCGACCACCCGACCGCAACGGGTGGCCACACCCGCTTCGTGCTCGACTGGAACGCCCGACGCCTCGCGGTTCTTTACCGGGACGTCGACGCGATCATCGCGACTCACGCGCGCGATTGTGCTGTCCCCCGATGGCTGCACGACACCGCCGAGGCGCTCGCCGAGATCAACCGGCCTGACCTCGCGATCGACTGGGCCATGCAGGCCACCAACCACGGAAACGGTCACCAGTCGCTGCAGGCAGCCGACTACTGGTGCTCACTGCTGGCCGAGCACTGTCCCGATCAGGTCCTCGCCGCTCGATGGGAGGTGTTTGACCGCTGGCCCACTTCGAGTACCGCGAGCCACCTGCACCACGCTGCCGGCGCCGACTGGCCGCCGTACCGAGACCAGGTCCTGGACCGGCTCGGGTCCCGGCCTCGCGACGCGGTTCTGTTCGCGCTGTTCACCCTGAAGGAGCCCGAGCTCGCGTGGGAGCTTGCGCACGAGCTCAACCTGAACGACGCCGACGCGTGGGACCGAGTCCTGAAGGAGTACGAGAAACTCGACCCGGTCGCGACACTTCCGGTCCACACCCAACTCGTCGAGGAACTGCTCGTCGACGCCGGGGCGCAGAACTACCAGCGGGCTGCGAAGCGCCTTCGGACGATGCGCGTGCTTTCGGCCGGCACGTCGCACGGCCGCGACGTCGATGCCTTCATCGCACAACTACGCGAAACGCACCGCCGCCGACCACGGCTGCTGCAAGAGTTCGACCGCGCGCACTTGCCTTGAAGATCGCGGACCACACGCTCCGGGCAATGCGAAACTCCCGGCCCCGCGGTCAGTGCGCCTAATCCTGCTCATCCGGCATGGAGCGGCTTGCGGCAGATCCGGATGTTCTTGGAGACGGATAGCGACCGACTATCGCTGTTCGAGGAGGCCCGGCCCGTGATCAAGAACAGGCGCTATCAACCTTTCAGGATCAACG
>JAYSQK010000161.1:0-10211 GCA_043721555.1 Frankiales bacterium | reverse complement strand
CGGCCTCGGCGTCCGTGGGTCGGTGGCTGTCCTCACCGGATCGGTCCTGTTCGTCCTTGCCGCCACCCGCAAGCACACTCGAAGGAGCACGCCCCGATGAGTTTGGAACTCCTGCCCGCCGTCGATGTCGCCGCCGGCCAGGCCGTGCGGCTCGTCCAGGGCGAAGCCGGTTCGGAGACGTCGTACGGCGATCCGCTCGAGGCAGCGCTGCAGTGGCAGCGCGACGGCGCTGCGTGGGTGCATCTGGTCGATCTCGACGCTGCCTTCGGTCGCGGGTCGAACCGCGAGTTGTTGGCCCAGGTGGTCGGCCGGCTCGACGTCAAGGTCGAGCTCAGCGGCGGCATCCGCGACGACGCCTCGCTGGAGCTGGCCCTCGCAACCGGCTGTGCCCGGATCAATCTCGGCACCGCTGCGCTCGAGTCGCCCGACTGGGTGCGGTCGGCGATCGCCCGCCACGGCGACCGGATTGCGGTGGGTCTCGACGTCCGGGGCACGACGCTGTCGGCCCGCGGCTGGACGAAGGACGGCGGCGAGCTGTTCGAGGTGCTCGAACGGCTCGACCGCGACGGCTGCGCCCGCTATGTCGTCACCGATGTCCGGCGCGACGGGACCCTGACCGGCCCCAACGTGGAGCTGCTGAGGCGGGTCTGCGCGGCCACGACCAGACCAATCGTGGCGAGCGGTGGAGTCAGCACTCTCGATGACCTGCGTGAGCTCGCGACCGTGCCCGGCGTTGAAGGCGCGATCGTCGGCAAAGCCCTGTACGCCGGCGCATTCACCCTGCCGGAAGCGCTCGCCGCCGTCAGCTGACCAGGTGCTCTCCGGTATCAGCCGCCCTCGTTTCGCCTCCTCGTCGCACGTGCATCGCTGCGCGTCGAGGCCACGAGCCCGCGCGCCAACCAGGGGAGCAACATGCCTACCAGGACGAAACAGTCGACGGCCACGTTCGAGGTCGCGCACGAACGCACCAACTTTCATGCTCTGTTGGCCACCAATCCCAACTATTTCGGCACCTTGCCCGAGATCGGCTTTCCGGTCAGCTTGGACAAGCAGGGCGACACGACGTTCGAGGCGCTGACCTGCGTCTCGTTCAGCCCGGAGCGCGACCGGTTGGAGGCGACGCTTGAGATCCGGCGTCCCTTCGGCTATTCCGGCAACCTGTGCTCGCCCGGATCGCATGAGCACGTCCGCTTCTATCTGAGCTACGACGAAGGCGGCAGCTGGATCGACGCCGGCGTCGCGAGTGTGAATGTCCACGACATCGCCGTCGGCAAGAGCTGCGACGGCTCGACCTGGCCGCCGATCTCCTATGTCTGCGGGGTCGACCTGCAGCCCCGGCGGAGCTGGTGTGGCGTTCCTGTGCTGCCACTGGTGCGGGCGATCCTGTCATGGGAAATTGTCCCGGACCCGGGAAGTCCTGACCAGAAGCCGATCTGGGGTGATGTGCACGAGTGTCACATTCAGCTCCGACCGCGCCGCTTCAGCTTCGGCGATCTGGTGGCGCAGCTGCCCGCCGACCTCGATCTGAAGCTGCCGCCGTACGTGCTGCAGGAGATCCCGTCGCCGATCCCGGACCCGGGTCCGCTGACCCCGCTGCCGCTGGCCGAGTTGGTCACGTTGTATTCGCAGACCCGAAAGGCGGAGCAGGTCCCGGAGCACCGCTTCGTGTTGCCGCACCTGTCCGTCGCACAGGCATCGGGCGCGCAGACAATGCTGTCCTACGTCGCGCCGGCACAGACGGCGCAGGCGGTCAAGATCGACCTGTCGGCGGTGCTAAAGCAGCTCGACAAGACCAGTGGCGACACGTCGTTCGAAGAGCTCGAGTGCGTCGGCCTCGACAACAACACCGACCAGCTCGTCGGCACCTTTCGGGTCAAGCGACCCAACGGGTTCTCGGGTGGGCCGTGCACGGCCGGAAGCACCGAGTTCGTCGCCTACTGGGCCGATTTCGGTGACAGCTGCACCTATTCCTACCTCGGCACCGTCCAGGTCAACACCCACGACTACGACCAGGTCCCGGCCGGCGGCCTGTGCTACGCGGCGCCGTTGCCCGTCGACCTCGGGGCGTTCCGGCGCGATTGCGACTCACCCGTCATCGGCCGGGTCCGCGCCGTGCTGTCCTGGGGCGCGCCGCCGTCGACCACCGACCCGGACGCCGTCCCGCACTGGGGCAACCGCCTGGACGTCCACGTGCAGCTACGCCCCGGCCGGCCGTACGACGGGACCGCGCGATTCACCATCGTCGGCGGCGTCGGATCCGCCTCGGTCGACCTCGCCTCCGGCCTGACGTTGCCCGGTGCGGCGATCGCCGAGAACGGCTATCCCCTGCCCAACGACTGCCCGTTCGCCGGTGTGGTGACCCTGCACGGCCCGCTCGATCCCGCCCTCGCCGGCCAGCTCTACCGCGTCCGCGTCCGCAATGTCACAACGGGCGGGAGTCCCAGCGACCTGACCGACGACTTCTTCGTCGTCAACTGGCTCGGGATCGGTTCGTCGGTGACACCGGGAGCCGGTGGCTGGACGCCGTGGCCCAGTTGGGTGGGCAACACGACCGGCAAGCTCGGGCACTTCACGCCGGCCGGTGACGACCTGTGGGAGGTCCAGCTGGAGGTGTTCGGTCTGGGCCTCGTCGACGTACGACGGGTCCAGATGGACAACACCCTCAACGCCTCGATCGTCGTCGGGGACGCCGCCAACGCCGCCGACCTGCACCTCAACACCCTCGGCGCCTGCCGGGTGCCACGCGGTCCACTCACCGGGACGTTCGTGGCCCGGGACACGCACTTCCTGTCGTGGTCGATCGGGGTCGCCGGCGGGCCCGGTGGCCCCATCCCGCCGACGCCGCTGACCGTCGGCATCGCCAGTGGCACCCAGACCTCACTGGGCGGCGAGCCGTTCACGATCGACTTGTCGAACCTGGATCCGTGCGGCTATGTGATCCGGCTGGGAGTCACCGATCGTGCGGTCGTGAGCAGCGCCGGCTTCGGCCGCACGGTCTTCGTCGAGCGGGGGCTGTGCCTGGAATAACTGTCCCGGCCGGCCGGCATCGCCTGGTGCGCGAACGTTTGCGGACCGGGCGATGCCGAGCCTGGCCGGACAGCGCTGGGTAGGTTTGACCACGTATCTGGCGACGCGTCTGTATCAAGCTGGGGCCGCGGTGCTCAGCAGCGTGGGGACAGGACGCACAGCACACCGACGAGGAGCAGGGGATTGGCCATGGGCCCGCACCGCTGGGACGACGACGACAGCCTGCTCGAGGATCTCGGTGCAGCGTTGCGGGGTGTCGCTCCGGCTTCCGCGGCGATGCTCGCAGCCGGTGAAGCGGCGTATGCGTGGCGAACCGTCGATGCCGAGTTGGCCGCGTTGAGTTACGACTCCCACCTGGACGGCGAGTTGGCGTTGCGCGGGGGCGCCGTCCGCGCCGGGTTACCCACGAGATCGCTCGTCTTCGAGGGCCGGGCCCTCTCGGTGGACATCGAGATCACGCCCGAAACCCTGCTCGGCCAACTCCTCCCGCCGGTGCTCGGCCAGGTCGTGGTCATCACCGCCGAGGGGGAGGCCGGGCGCGCCGAGGTCGATGAGCGGGGGAGATTCCAGCTGCCCTCCCCACCCCCGGGCCTGATCCGGTTGCGCTGCGAAACACCGACCGGGACGCTCGTGACCGGCTGGGTGCAGATCTAGACGACGAGCCCCGGTATCTCGGCGTCGATGCGCTGCTCCTGGTGAGAGACACGGAGAAGGCAGGACCGAGATGACCGAGCAGGAGTATCTGCAGCGACGGCTCGAGTTGGAGCGGCTGATCGAGGACGCCAGGGAGCTGTTGGCTTCGGCCAATCTGCGCTTGCTGGCGCTTCGCGACGACCGCGTCCGGCTCGTGATCAGCCACGCCCGGCGCGCCTCGCCGGCTCAGCCAGCATCGTGACCGACGCCGCGGCATCGGTCCGGAAGGAATCGAAGCCATGATTGGCGACGGCGCAGACGGGGCCACGCCGGCCCGGTTCAGCAACGACTACGACGACCCGCGGGATGCCGGCCAGCGGTTGGCCGACCGGGACGGCGTCCGCCGACAGGCCGTCGGCCTCGGCGAGACGGCGGCTCAGGACGCCTACCGGCGGGAGCTGCTCACCGCGGTCCAGGTCCGGCGGGCAGACCGCCCCGACCGGCTGACCTTCCACCTCACGAGGGGTCCTGCCGGCCGCCAGGTGGCTGTCGTCAGCGGTGAGCTGCTGGTCCGCGCGGACACCCAGGACGATGCCGAGTTGATGAGATCCCTTGCGCCGTACGGCTTCGAGGTCACGCCGATCCCGGAGCTCAGCGGCCGGGTGGTCAGACTGTCGAACCCGGCGTTGTCGGTCGAGCGCCTGACCGACATCGCGCGGCTCATCCGGTCCGGTGGGCACCAGGCGTCGGTCAACCACATCACCCCGCTCGGCCCGGTCATCAAGGGTCGCGGCGGCCCGGAGAACACCACGGCCCAGCTGACCTACCCCCCGTCGTACGCCGGGAAAGCGGCCGGTCGATCGGTGCGCATCGCCATCATCGACACGGGGGTCACGGCCGAGCGGCGTACCGATGGCTGGCTGCACGGTCTGGCCACCCCGGACAACATCGACCCGCTGGACGACCTCCCGACACCGAACGGGTTCCTCGACTTCGGTGCGGGCCACGGGACGTTCGCGGCCGGCATCGTTGCCCAGGTCGCCCCCGATGCCGAGCTGGTGATGTACCGCGCGATGGACAGCGACGGGGTTGGCAGCGAGGCCGCGGTGGCGTGCGCGATGGTGCGTGCCGTCAAGGAGGGGGCAAAGATCATCAACTTGTCACTCGGGGTCGAGCCGGTCGACGGCCAGCCACTTGTCGCGATCGAGGTGGCCCTTGATCTGATCGAGGAGTTGGACCCGGAGGTGCTCGTCTTCGCGGCCGCCGGCAACGACGGCTCGACCCGGCCGTGCTGGCCGGCTGCGTCCAAGCGGGTCGTGGCCGTCGCCGCGCTCGCGGCCGATCTGAGCCCCGCGCCGTGGTCCAACCGGGGCTTCTGGGTCGACTGCTCGGCGGTCGGCGAGGGCATCGTCTCGACCTACGTGAAGGGGGTCGAGTCGCCGGAGCTCGATCCGTCCCCGGACACCTTCGGCGCCGACGCGTGGGCGGTGTGGAGCGGCACCTCGTTCGTCGCCCCACAGGTTGCGGCGGCGGTCGCGCGGATCGCCCAGGAGGACGCCTGCACGCCGCGCGAGGCACTCCGCAGGCTCTACTCCGGCCGTCGCGTCCTGCCCGACTACGGCCGGGTGGTACCGATCCTGGCTGGCACCTGAGCGCTCAAGCGGCCCCGAAGGCGTTCCAGGCGCACCAGTTGACGAAGCCGCCCGGCTCGTCCCGATCAAGGGTCGCGCGCGCGGCGTACAGCGCGGCCGCCAGGGTTGCGCCGGTGCGGACGTGCTCGTGCAGGACGCGCATCAGCGGGACGGTGTCGAGGTCCGGCACGACCAGCGAGCTGGCCACCAGACCGGCTGTGCCGCCGGCGAACAACGCGCTGACGAAGCCGAGCATCTCGTTGCCTTCGTAGCCGACCTCGACGCCGGAGTCGCAGGCGGCGAGCACGATGCGGTGCGGGGCGATGCCGCGGGCGGCCAACTCGTGGACGGTGAGCGGACCGTCGCACAGCACGAGCGCAGAGAACATCGGGTTGTCCGCGCGCAACTGTCCGTGGCAGGCCAGATGCGCCAGCCCGGCGCCATGCAGGACACCGGTCACCGCCGCAACAGTGCTGTCCGGCGGCAGGAGCACGTAGGCAGCCGGGTGCAACTCGGCCAGCGCCGCGACCTCCTGTACGGCGCCTGGTAGCCCGGGTCCGGCCAGCAACACCACCGACTCGCTGGGTGGCTCGCGGCGGGCCGTGCGGGCCCAGAGCTCCGCAGATGGCGCCACGGTGGTCGGGGCGGTGTGCAGCGCCGACCACGGCAGGTGCGGCAACTCGGCGCTGGGGATGACGACCAGCGGTACGTCCGGGCCGATGCCGAGGGGGCCGATCACCAGGTCGGTCAGGCGAGCCAGCGCCGTCTCGGCGCTGACCCGGGCCGCCACCGCGCCACCCACCGACCGCGGCCTGGTCAGCCGTCGGAGCGCGAACAGCAGCTCCTCCGACTGCGCCGCCACGTCGGCGGTGTCGCCCAGGGACACCAACCGGGTGCGTCGCGGTTCGAGGACGGCGGCGGTCAGCCGGCCGTCCAGCGAGCCGAACATGACGAGGACCTGGCTGCCCAGCGAGGCCCGCAGCTGCGCCGGTTGCGACCGGCCACCGGTCGGGTGCTCCGACAGCTCGCCGGTCCAGGACACCCGGCGGATCCGGTGCTCGGCGGCCGCGACCCGGGCCAGCAACTCGGCCGGCTCCCGCCCGGTGTCCCGGCGTACCTGCTCGAGCTCGGCCTGCGTCGACCGCAGCGCAGCCATCTCGGTCGCGATCCCGCTGGTGGCGGGCGCATCGACGGTGACGAGCGCAGCCGATCGGGTGCGGTCCATCCAGTCCAGCACCCGGGCCGGCGACCTGGTCGGCAGGACGGCCCGCAGGCCCAATTGCCCGAGCTCAGCGCCGTGCCCGGACGCGAGGGCGCGCAGCTCCATCGAGGGCAGCGCTGCCCGGTGCCGGCCGAGGTCGGCGAGACCGGCGCGGCTGTGCCGCAGGACGGCCGCGGTGTCGCCGGCTGCCTGCGCCGCGAGCGCGGCCGCGACCCGACCCCGGAGCCGCACCAGCACCGTCGCCCCACGGGCCAACCGCTCGGCCGCCGCGAGACTCTGCCGGGCCTCGGTGGTGCGGTCCTGCGCCAGCGCCAGCCGACCGGCCGCAAGGTGTCCCTCGACCGCGTCGGAACCCAACCCGAGGCGCTCGAGCGTGTCGGCCGCGAGCTGGACCCGGCGCAGGGCGGACAGCGGCACCGGCCCGCGCAGGGCGAGCGCCTCGACCACCGCAACGTCGGCCCGGGCGACCCAGGCCAGCCGGCCCTGCCGGCGAAGGCCGCGGGCCGCCGCCCGCGCCGCCGAGAGTGCCTCGTCGGCCAGGCCGGCGGCCAGCGCGAGCCGGGCGGTCCGCAACTCAGCCTCCGCCGCCATCAGTCGGCAGTGATGATGGCCGAGCTCCGCGGCGGCCTGGCCGGCCGCGACCCGGGCCTCGGGCAGCAGCCGCAGGTCGATCAGCGCGTCGGAGTACTCCGTGTAGTGCTCAGCGAGCGGCAGCCCGGCCTCCTCGTACAGCAGGCCGGCTTCCTCGAACTGGCGCAGGCTCTCGGTGAGCCGGCCGACCTGCATGCTGACCCAGGCCCGGCTCTGCGCAACCATCGCCACGAGGGTCGGCCCGAGTCCGGTCGCCAACGCCACCGCCCGGTCGATGAGCACGATCGCGGCAGGCCCGTGGCCGAGCTGTACCTCGACCAGGGCCAGGTTGTTGTGCGCTTTCACCAGCACGTCCAGCGGGCACCCGGGGCGCCCGAGCACGTCGCGGTAGAGCGCGGCGGCGTCCGTGAGGCGCCCGATGTTCTGGTGCAGGGCGGCCTGCTGCAGGACCACTTCGGCGGCCCGGTCGGTGCCGACCAGCGGCGCCGCGCGGTCGAGGTCGTCCTGCGCGGCGCCGAGCCGTCCCAACTCGTGGGAGACCGCGGCGCGACTGACGAGGACCTCGCCGAGCCGGCGGTCGAGGTCGTTGCTCGCGGCGAGCCGGACGGCCTGGTCGAGCAGGCGCTTGGCCCGGTCGTTGTTGAGGCGGACGTGTTCGGCCCACGCCAAGGCCCGCAGACCGACGACGAGCGCCTCGCCGGCGCCGATGGCCCGGGCCCTCGCGACGACGCCGGCCGCCAGGTCAAGGTTGGCCTGCGCGTCGATCAGCACACCCTGATAGGCGGCCTCCGCATCGCACAGGAGACCGACGGCTCTGCAGTCCGTGCTGGTCGTCGGCACCTGTCTCCCGTCCCGGCCGCTGCCGCGAGCATCGCACAGCGCCGCACCCGCCTCGCGTGCATTTGCCCGGCCAATGGCGGGTAGCCTGAGCGCGCACTTCGCCGTTGCGCCCACCATGTATCAGCGGGTCTGCACGGCACTCCGTACGCCGGGGGACGTGTGGATGCACCTTCAGGCACTGGTTCCGCAGGTTCGATGAAGGAGCAGAGGATTGGCCATGGGCGCGCACCGCTGGGACGACGACGACCGATTGTTCGAGGATCTCGGCGCCGCGTTGCAGGCGGCTGGGCCGGTGCCGGCGGCGACGCTCGCCGGCGGCGACGCTGCCTACGCTTGGCGAACGGTCGATGCCGAGTTGGCCGCGCTCCGCTACGACTCGCTGCTCGACCGAGAGTTGCTGCTGCGCGGCAGTGCGCCGATTTCGCGATCGCTGGTGTTCCAGGGCTCGACGATGTCGGTGGACGTCGAGCTCAACGATGACGCGCTGGTCGGGCAACTCGTCCCACCGACCGCCGGCGAGGTCGTGCTGCTGGGCAGCGCCGGTGAGCTCGGCCGGACGCGCGCCGACGAGCTCGGCAGCTTCACGTTGGCGGCCCCTGCCCGGGGACCGATCCGGCTGCTGTGCGAGACGTCGTCGGGCCGGCTCGTGACGGAGTGGCTCCGGCGCTAGGTGCCGGCCTACGGGTCGTACAGCACACCTTGTAGATCAAGGAAGGGCGGCCCGCTCCTGGCGCCGCGTGGTCCGCGCAGCTCGGCCCACGCCTCGCGTGCGCTGAAGCCCGGCCGGGTCCTGGCCGCGATCGCCCCGCTGACCAGCGCCGACGCGAAGGAGGTCCCGCTCCAGACAGCAAAGCCGTCGAACTGCTCGAAGGTCGGCGCCGCGACCTCGTGCCGCAGATCCACCCGCCCGGTCAGATAGGTGCTGACCACCTCGACGCCTGGCGCCAAGACGTCGATCCAGGCGGCATCGGCCGGCGTGAACACCGCAGCCTCGCCCCCCGGGTGGGCCGCGCCGACCGCGATGACGTCGTCCAGCGCGGCCGGCCAGCCCGGCTTTCGGGAATCGTCCGGCGTTGCCGCGGTCGCCGGGTCACCGTGGTTGCCCGCGGCCGCGACGACGACGGTGCGCGCATCGAGCCGGTCGATGGCCGTGGCCAGCACGAGCGGGGGTTGCCCGTCCTCGGTGTAGCAGACGAACGACAGGTTGAGGACGTCGACGTGATCGCGGCCGAGCGCGACGATCTCTTTGGCCACCGTCCAGGAGTCCGACTCGCCATCGACATCGGACAGCACACCGCGTACGTCGACGGTGCAGGCCGGGGCCTGGCTCAGGACCAGGCCGGTCACGAAGGTGGCGTGCCCGGCGACGGCATGCGTCCCGTCGGCCTCGCCGAGCACATCGTGGAATGGGCTGACCCAACCGCCGGCCAGCCATGGGTGCGCCGAGATCGAGCTGTCCAGGACGCCGACCTTCACGCCGTGCCCCGGCGATTGCTTTCTGGGCTGGGGACGGACCTCCGTGGCCCGCAGCCCGGGTCCGCCACCGAACGAAATCTTGCCGCCGCCGCCGACGACGTGCCCGACCAGCCGGTTCTTGCCGAGCGTCGGGGTCCAGCCGGCGTACTGCTCGGCGAAATGGGTGCGCAGCGCGGCCAGGACCCGGTCCATGTCCGTCGTCGCGGTCCAGCCGGGGGTGGGTCGTCCCTGCGCCTGCAGCTCGCCGAGCACGGCGTCACCCAACGTGGCCGCCGCGACCCGGTCGTCCTGGACCTCCACCCTGGCGAGGCCAAGCCCTTCGCTTCGGTCGGCATCGGCGAAGACGACGCCGAATCGGTCGAGCGTGCGAGCGACGTCATCGACGTGTTCCAGGGCCACGATGAGATCGGCGGTGTAGAACGCGTTGCGCGCACCGAGGCGCTGGTCCATGCGCAAGGCGGCCCCCTCGATCTTCGCCGAGGAGCGATCATCCACCTTCGGGTGCTTCCTGCAAAGGCGCGTCAGCTCGACAGCCTCGTTGACGCGCACGGGCGTCGGCGGGACCGTGGCCCGGTGGCCAGCCCTGCGCGCACCGGCTCGGAGCCCGGAGCAGCGCTGGACCTGGCTGCCGCCGAGGGTCTGCGGTTGGCGGCACTCGACCCCGCAGCATCGCGGCTGCTGAGCAATGCCGTCCTGGACGACGCCCGGCTGGCCGGGCGCTGGGATGTCGTCAGCGTCGCGGAGCGGGCGCTCGGTGTCGCAGCGATGAGCGTGAGTGAGCTCGACCTCGC
>JAYSQK010000160.1:0-7724 GCA_043721555.1 Frankiales bacterium | reverse complement strand
GCTGGTACTCCCGACGGGTGACCCCGTTCTCGCGCGACGATGCCGGCGAAGTGCGGCAGCTGCTCGGTATCGCCCGTGACATCAGTGAGACGGTCGAAGTCGAGCAGCGCCTCACCGACGTCGCCCTGCACGACCCGTTGACCGGCCTGCCGAACCGGCGGCTGCTCGCCGACCGGCTCGGTTCCGCCCTGACAGGTGCCACCCGCAGCGGCGAGCAGATCGCGGTGCTGTTCTGCGACCTCGACGGCTTCAAGCACGTCAACGACACCGCCGGCCACGCCGCCGGCGATGTCGTCCTCACCACGACCGCCAGCCGGTTGCAGGCCGTTCTACGACCCGAGGACACCGTCGCCCGGGTCGGCGGGGACGAGTTCGTCATCGTGCTGCGGCCGACTCGAAGCCGGTTCGTCGCCGGCTCGGGACGCGCCGCCGAGGCCGTCGAGCACCGACCGGCGGACCCGAGAGCGGCCACCAGGATGATTGCCCGGCGGATCACCCATGCGCTGCGCCAGCCGATCGAGATCGACGGCTCGGCGCACGTCGTCACCGTCAGCATCGGCGCGACCTTTGCCCGCGCCGGCGACGACCCCGAGGCCACCCTGCGCGACGCCGACAGTGCGATGTACGTCGCGAAGGCCAGGGGGAAGGACCGGCTTGTGCTCTTCGACCGGTCCGACGCGGGCAGCGGATCCCGGCCGCCGCGCACCGCCCCGATGGCGACCCGCAGCCGGCCCGTTCCGGTCACGTCCTCATAGGCCGGTCAGCGGTAGCAGTAGGAATCGGAGGACGCGTCGCCGCCCTGGAGACGCACCTGATGCGCCCGGAGCCCGCGGAAGGCATCGCCGTGCGGGAAGCACTTCTCGTCGAGGGTGAGGCCGCCACGGACCGGGTCGGTGTCCATCTTGGCCAGCCAGCTGCCGACGCCGTCGGGATAGAACTGGTCGTCCCAGGCACCGTAGAGCGAGTTGGTGACGTAGATGCGGCGACCGTCGCGGCTGACCTCGACCATCTGCGGACCGCCGGCGAGGGGCTCCGACGGCGCCGCCGGGTGCGCCGTCCGCCGGACTATGCCGCCCAGCTGAACCGACCCCACCTGCTTCGGTGCTGCCGGGTCGGAGACGTCGTACTGCTTGAGCTCGCCGGTGCCCCAGCAGGACACGTAGAGCATCTGGTCATCGACGGACAGGTCGATGTCGGTGACGAGCGGCGGGACCGCGCCGAACGGCTTGAGAGCGGGCGGCAGGTCGGCCGGGTCGGCGGGCTCGGCCGGGATCGTGATGACCTTCTCCACCTTCCATTCCGACCCGTCGCGGTACCACCGCCAGACCGAAGCCGACAGGTCAGCGGTCGACACCACGACACCGACGAAGCCCCAGGTCGCGTCCGGGTCGTGTGACGGGCGCAGCTCCAGCGCCATCTGGTGCTCCGCGCCGAGGTCGACGGTCTGCAGGTTGCGCCCCTCGGCGAGATCCCAGAAATGCAGGCAGTGGCCGTATTGCTGGCTCAGCAGCAACTCCGGGACCAGCCCGTCCTCGATCATCGACGGGGTGCCCCACTCGCTGGTGATCAAGGTGTTCTGATTGAGGTGCCACCAGGCGTCGTACGCCAGATGCTGCGTGCCGCGATCGGTCTCCCACGCGCGCAGCACGTCGAAGGTGGTGTGGTCGAGCAACGCGATCCCGCCCGGACCGTCGGCGCCATTGGCCCCGCCGAGGCAGGTGAGGAAGATCCCGTCGGGACCGCAGTGCAGGGTGTGTGGGCGGGAGTAGCCGGCTTTGTCGGCCAGCTCGGACGCCTCGATCGTCTTGTGCAGCGTCGGTGACCGTGGGTCGGGCTGGGTGTCGTAGATGTGGATCCGCGAGCTGCGGATGCCGGGCAGGAGCAGATAGCGGCGCTGCAGGCCCTCCGCGCCCATGTCGTGACCGGCGTGCATCAGGGCGCTGGAACACGCATTCCAGCCGAAGTGGTGCAGCTCGTCGCCGCTGGTCGGCAGATCGGTCCAGCCGACGACAGTGCCGAAGTCGTCGGACATCTCGTCGACATCGATGACGGTCAGCGCGTCCGGCCGCTCGCCCGACCGGTCGAACGCCACGACGTAGGCCAGCTTCTCGGTCGGGGCCGCGATCGCCTCGGCCGCGGTGCGGTAGAAGGTCGGATCCATCGGCGTTTCGCTCATCGATACCTACTCCCTGACAAGGTGAATCCAGTCCTACCACGGCGGCACCGCATTGCCGGCAGGTCGCTCCACCTCGGTGATCGTTGTACGCCGGGCAGGCGCGCTGCCGGTCCCCACCGCGCAAAGATCATCCGTGCCGGGTGCTTGGGCCGCTCGTCCGTGAGGCACGCTGCTGTGCCCGAACGGCCGGCGACCCGGAGATGCGCGGCGGGTGCACGGCGGCGGGCGCGGCGGGTGCGCGGCGGCGGGCGCCCGTTGCCCGCCGTACGCGTCCCCGCGAGGCCGATCTTGACGATCTGGTCGCCGACTCGCCGGTGGGGGCGACCACATCGTCAAGATCGGCGGGCTGGGTGGTGACGGCCTCGGCGTACGGCCCAGGCTCGCCTGACGGCCCGGCGTAGGGGCCGGACTCGCCCCTACCGTCTGGTGTCGTGATTTCCGGCCCTTCAGAAGCCCCGAAATCACGAGACGAGACGGGAGGGGCCGGTACGCCGGGTCGGCGGCGACCCAGGCGACCCAGGCGACCCAGGCGACCCAGATCAGCCGGTGGTCAGGTGGCCGCGGGGTCGGGGAACGCGGGGGACGCATGCCCCCCGGCGAGCAGCGGGGCGGCGCCGGCGCGACCCACCCCGCACCGGGGCGGGGCGCTCCCGGAGCACCGATATTGCCCAGAGCGACCACGCGCCTACCTTCGGTAGCACATCATTCGGCCACGGTCAGCCGATCGCGAATACCAGAGACTCGCTTGACTCGGGCGCACGACACGCGTGTAATTCCATTCGTGTCGTTCCCCCTGGCGGGTGGTCCCTGTGCCACTCATGCCGGAGACACGAGGTCCGGCGCAGTCGCGGCGGGCACGAATGGATCCGTACAGGAGTCGACATGACCGAGTTGGGACACCTTGTGGTGGTGGCCGACGGTGCCGATGCGCTGCCCCCGTGGCAGGAGCAGGCGCTGTGCGCGCAGACCGACCCGGAGGCGTTCTTCCCCGAGAAGGGCGGCTCGACCAGAGAGGCCAAACGCATCTGCGTCGGCTGCGAGGTGAAGGCGGAGTGCCTCGAGTACGCCCTCGGTCAGGATGAGCGCTTCGGCATCTGGGGCGGGCTGTCCGAGCGCGAGCGGCGCCGGCTGAAGCGTCGGGCCGGCTGACCCAGCCGCTAGCCTGGCGGCTTGCACCGTACGACGCGGGACCGTCCGGCCGGCCGGGTTCCGCGCCCCGCCGACCCCCGGTCGACACCGATGCCTCCCCGCTCCGAGCCCGCCCCGAACGCCCCTGCCGTCGACGTCACGGCGGTCCTCGTCGCCCACGACGGGGCCATCTGGCTGCCCGAGGTCTTGTCCTGCCTGGCGGCGTCGACATCGCCTCCCAGACAGGTGATCTGCGTCGACACCGGCAGCATCGACACGAGCCGGGAGCTGCTCGAGGCCGCCTACGGCAGCGTCCTGTCGCTGCCCCGTGACACCGGGTACGGCGCGGCAGTGACCGCCGGTCTCGTCGGCGCGCCGCCGGCCGGCTGGCTGTGGCTGCTGCATGACGACTGCGCGGTCGAGCCCGGCACCCTGTCGGCGCTGCTCGCCCATGCCGCCGACAGCCCGTCGGCGGTCCTGCTCGGCCCGAAGGTCCGCGACTGGGCCGATCCACGCGTGCTGGTCGAGGTCGGGGTGACGACCGACGCCGCCGGCCACCGGGAGACCGGGCTCGAGCGGCGGGAGTACGACCAGGGCCAGCACGACGCCGTCCGCGACGTGCTGGCCGTCGGCACCGCCGGCGCCCTGATCCGCCGGGACGTCTGGGACACCCTCGGCGGTCTGGACCCCTCCCTGCCGGTGTTCCGGGACGACCTGGACCTCGGCTGGCGGGTCAACGCGGCCGGCCACCGGGTCGTCGTCGTACCGCAGGCCCGGGTGCGGCACGCCCGCGCCGCCACGACCGGACGCCGCAGCGACGGCGCGGCGAGCGGCCGGGCCACCGGCATCGACCGGCGCAACGCGCTGTTCGTGCTGCTCGCCCACGCCGGGCTGCTCCGCCTGCTGGTCCTGCTGCCGTGGCTGGCGTTCGTCACCCTCGTCCGGGCTCTTGCGCTGCTGCTGACCCGCCAGGTCGGCCCGGCCGGCGACGAGCTGCGGGCCCTCGCGGGCGTGCTCGGGCACCCCGCTCGGCTCGGCTCGGCCAGGCGGGCCCGGGCCGCGACCCGCACCGTGTCCAACCGGGCGCTGCGACCGCTGTTCGCCTCGCGCGCGGGTCGGCTGCGCGCGCGGGCCGGCGCCCTTGGCGACTGGCTGTCCGGGGGCGCCGCGCCGGGGGTCAGCGCCCTCGGCGACCCGGGTCCCGAGGGGCCGGGGGAGCTCGATGCGTTGCCCGCCGCAGGTGGCGGCACCGTCCGCCGGCTGCTGCTGCGCCCGGCAGTCCTGCTCACGCTCTCTCTCGCCCTGATCGCCCTCGTCGCTGAGCATGACGTCCTGAGCGTGACCGGGGGCGTGCTCTCGGGCGGCCGGCTGCTGCCGGCGCCGGACGGCGCGAATGATCTTTGGACGGTGTACGCCGGGGCCTGGCATCCCTCGACGGTCGGCTCCCCCGCGCTGGCGCCGCCGGGCCTTGCGGTCCTGGCCGCCCTCGCCACGTTGCTGCTCGGCAAGGCTTGGCTCGCCGTCGATGTGCTCCTGCTGGCCAGCGTGCCGTTGGCCGGGGCGGCCGCCTATGTCGCTGCCAGTCGGGTGGTCCGGCATGTCGCCCTGCGGGTGTGGGCCGCGGCGACGTGGGCGCTGCTGCCGGTCGCGACCGGCGCCGTCGCGGCGGGCCGGCTCGACGTGGCGGCTGGTCAGGTCGCCGTGCCGCTGCTCGCCGTCGCGGTGGCGGGGGTGCTGGCCACCAATCCGCGCGTCGTCGGCTGGCGGCGGGCCTGGGGCCTGGGGCTGGGCCTGTCGGTCGCCGCCGCCCTCGACCCGGTGCTGTGGCCGCTGACCGCCGCCGTTCTGCTCGCCGGGGCGCTCGTGGCCGGGTCGCGGGGGCGGCCCGCTGCCGCGCTCGCCGCGGTGATCGCCACGGTGGTCCCGGGGCTGCTCCTGCTGCCGTGGTCGCTCGAAGCCCTGCAGCACCCGGCGCTGCTGCTGATCGGCTCCGGTCGGCTCGACCCGACGTTGGTGGACCAGGCCCTGCCGGCCTGGCAGCTGCCGTTGCTGGCACCCGGCGGGCCTGGCCTGCCCGCGCTCGGCGGCACCGCCGGGCTGCTGCTGGCGGCCCTCGGTGGGCTGCTGCGGCGGACCCGCCACCGGCTCGCGCTCGCGGCCTGGGCCGTCGCCGGGCTCGGCCTGGTCGCGGCGCTGCTGCTCGCCCGGCACACGGTCGTCCCACCGGGTGCGACAGCCGCCGTCGCCCTGTGGCCGGGCGGTGCCCTGCAAGTCGCCGGCGCCGGACTCCTGCTGGCGGCGCTCGTCGGGGCCGATGGGGTGCGCACCAGGCTCGCCCGCAGCGCCTTCGGCTGGCGGCAGCTCACCGCCGGCCTGGTCGTCGTCGCCGCAGCCGTCGGGCCGGTACTGGCAGCGGGCGCGCTGCTGCGGCGCGGCGCCGACAACCCGCTGCGCCGCGACCTGCGACCGGTGCTGCCGGCCTTCGCCGAGGCCGAGCTCGCCGCCAGCCCGGGCCTGCGGGTGCTCGTGCTCGCCCCCGGAGTCCGCCGCCAGCTTGCCTACGAGCTCTCGACCGCCGGCGGCAACCGCCTGGGAGCCGCCGACTTGCCGCCGGCGGCCGAGCAGACCCGGCGGCTCGACGACGTCGTCGCCGACCTGCTGTCACCGCGGGGGAGTGACGCCGCCGAGGCGCTGTCGACCAGGGCGGTCCGCTACGTCGCGGTGCGCGACAGCGCCCTGTCGCGCGCGGTCGCACCGGTGCTCGACACGCAGGCGGGCCTGGTCCGCCGGGCCGGCGGCAGCGTGCTGCTGTGGCAGGTGGTCGCCCCGGCAGCCCGGCTGTCGGTGCTCCCGCCGGCGCTCGCCCGCCGGGCCGTGTCCGGCGCGCGCGCCCCGACCGTTGACCTGCTGCGCACCGACCGGCCTGCGGCCCAGCCCGCCGGGCCGGAGGGCGCCCGGGGCCAGTTGGCTGCCGGGCCCGCCGGCCGGCTGCTCGTGCTGGCCGACGCCGCCGACCCGGGTTGGCGCGCCCGGCTCGACGGCCGGCTCCTGCCCCGGCGTACGGCGTGGGGGTGGGCGCAGGGGTTCGTCCTCCCGGCGGCCGGCGGGCGGCTTGTCCTGACCCACAGGCAGACCCGGCGGCACACCGCGCTCGCCATCGAAGCCGGGTTGCTGCTGCTCGTCGCCGTCCTGGCCGCCCCGGGGGGTCGCCGTCGCCGCGGGCTCGAAGATGACGACGACCTCGACCAGGGTGCTGCGTCGTGAGCCGGCCCCAGCTCGGTCTGCTGACGGTGGTGGTGCTGCTGGCCGGTGGCACCGCCCTGGCCTCGACCACCGCCGCGCCGGCGGTGCCCAAGCCGGCGGCGAGCGCGGCGGTGGACGTTGTCGGCGCCACTGCGGTCTGCCCCGACCTGCGGCAGACCAAGGGGATCCTGACGACCCGGATCAGCGTCGGGGCAGCAACCGGCGCGACGCTGCGCGACGCAGTCGGTGGCTCGATCAGCAGTCTGCGGGCGGCCTCGACGGGCCAGCCCACGGTGGTGCCGGTCACCAAACCGGGCGAGGTGGCCGTCGACCTGGCGACCGACGTCGACCGTGACGGACTGGTGGTCACCGGCCGCGGACCGCTCGCCGCCGGACTCGAGGTGGAGCAGGTCACCCGTGGTGAACGCGGCCTCGACCGCGGCCTGGCCGGGCTGCGCTGCGAGGCGCCGCGCACCGACGCCTGGTTCGAGGGCAGCTCGACGGTGGTCGGCGACCGGGCCCTGCTCGTGCTGGCCAACGTGGACGACACGCCGGCCCTGGTCGACGTGCAGATCTGGAGCGCCGGCGGCCCGGTCGACCCCCGGTCGGGGCAGGGCATCGCCGTCGCCCCGCACACCCGCACGCTGGTGCGCCTCGAGGAACTGGCGCCGGACCGGATCCTGCTGGCTGTGCACGTCTCGACCCGACGCGGCCGGATCGCTGCGGCGCTGCGGCACGCGCGGTACGACGGCCGGGTCGCCCGCGGCGTGGACTGGGTGCCCCAGGCGCAACCGCCCGCGACGACGGTGGTCGTGCCCGGCATCCCGGCCGGACCCGGCGGCCGGACAGTCCTGATCACCAACCCGGGCACCGACGACACCACGGTGAGCATCCGGGCGACGACCAAGGACGGTCAGTTCGTCCCGACCGGGCTCGACGCGGTCGTGGTGCCGGCCGGCACGACCGTCGGCAAGCAGCTGACCACGCTCACGGACGGCACCGCGCTGGCGGTGACGATCACCAGCGACGGTGGACCGGTCCTTGCCGGCGCGGTCGTCCTGGACGGCCAGACCGGACCGGTGCGGGAGCTGTCCTACACCGCAGCCAGCCTGCCGCTGTCGGGTCCTGCGCTGCTCACCGATGTCGTGCTCGACCGGCCGACCGAGAGCACGCTGAT
>JAYSQK010000159.1:0-1951 GCA_043721555.1 Frankiales bacterium | reverse complement strand
CGCAGCGAGGCGACCGCGGTGTCGTGTGCCCCGGCGAGCGCGTGTTCGGCGGCGGCCAGCGATGCCGCCAGCTCCGCGGCGCGGGCCTGGAGCGCCTCCACCTGCAGCTCGAGCTCGATGACGCGCTTGATGCCGGCCAGGTTGACGCCGTCGTCCTTGGAAAGCCGCTGCACCTCGCGCAGCCGGGCGACGTCGCGAGCGGAGTAGCGCCGGCCGCCGCCACCTGACCGGCCGGGTGAGACCAGCCCCAGGCGGTCGTACTGCCGCAGCGTCTGCGGGTGCATCCCGGCCAGCTCCGCCGCGACGGAGATCACGAAGACCGGCACATCCTCGCCGTAGCCGGAGATCACGACGCAGCCTGCTTGAGCTGCGCGCGCGGGTCCTCCGGTGCCGCCGCGGCGTAGGCCTGCAGGGCTGCCTTGGCCTCATCGCTCAGCCGCGCCGGGACGGCCACCTCGACGGTGACCATCAGGTCGCCGGTGCCGCCCTTGCGCGGGATGCCCCGGCCCTTGACCCGGAAGGTTCGCCCGCTGGTGGTGCCCGCCGGCACCTTGAGCGTGACCGGCCCGTCCGGCGTGGGGACCGGCACCTGGGCGCCGAGCGCCGCCTCGGGATAGGTGATGGGCACGGTGATCGTCAGGTGGTCACCGCGGCGGCCGAACACCGGGTGCTTGGTGACGGTGACCGCGACCAGCAGGTCGCCGGCCGGGCCGCCACGCTGGCCCGGCTCGCCGCGCCCGGCCAGCCGGACCTTCTGGCCCTCGGCCACCCCGGCCGGGATGCGCACCGTCAGGGTGCGTTCCTTCGAGGTCGCGCCGGTGCCCCGGCAGGTCGGACAGGGCGTGTCGACGACCCGTCCGGTGCCGCGGCAGGCCGTGCAGGGCTCGGCGAAGCTGAACGACCCCTGGTTGCGCGAGACCACCCCGTGCCCGCCGCAGACCGCACAGGCATGCGGCGACGTGCCGGGCGCCGCCCCAGAACCGCGGCAGGTCTCGCACGCCCCGGTGGAGCTGAGCCGCAGCGGCACGGTCACGCCCCGCAGGGCGTCCAGGAACGACAGGGTGACCGTCGCCGCGACGTCGGCGCCGCGCTTGGGGCCGGACCCACGGGACCGGCCGCCACCGAACATGCCGCCGAGGACGTCGCCGGCACCGCCCAACAGATCACCGAGGTCGAACCCGCCGGCCGGTCCGGCCTGAGGTCCGCCGCCGCGGGGGGACGGGCCGCGGCCGAACAGCGACCGCGCCTCGTCGTACTCGCGGCGCTTGGTGTCGACCGAGAGCACGTCGTAGGCCTCGCTGACCTGCTTGAACCGCTCCTCGCCACCGGGGTTGGTGTCGGGGTGCAAGTCACGCGCCAGCTTGCGATAAGCCTTCTTGATGTCGCCCGCGGGCGCATCTTTCGGGACGCCGAGCGCTGCGTAGTAGTCCTTCTCGACGTAGTCGCGGGCGCTCACGGCTCTGGCTGAAGGTCGGGCGGTGGCCCGGCGGACGCCGTCGACGGTTCGGCGACCGCGACCCGGGCCGGTCGCAGCACCCGTCCGCCGGTCATCCGGTAGCCCTGCTGGACGACCTGCGCGCAGACCGCGACGGTCGCCGTCGGGTCCTCGGGGGCGGCCATGATCGCCTCGTGGACCGCCGGGTCGAACGCGTCGCCGACCGCCCCGAAGCGCTCCAGCCCGAGCTTGCCGGTGACCCCTTCAAGTCCCTCGCCGACGCCCTTGAAGGCGCCGGTGAGGTCGCCGTGCTGGCGGGCCCGTTCGATGTCGTCGAGCAGCGGCAGCAGCCCGACGAGCAGGCCCGCGGTCGCCATCTCGACGACCGCGATCCGGTCGCGATCGACCCGCTTGCGGTAGTTGGCGTATTCGGCCGACACCCGCTGCGCGGTCGCAGTCATCTCAGCCAGCGGGTCGACCGGCTCCGGCTCCGGTTCCGCCGGGACGACCTCGCCC
>JAYSQK010000158.1:0-1641 GCA_043721555.1 Frankiales bacterium | reverse complement strand
CTCGGCGTGTTCAAGGCTGAGGAAGGCGACGTCTACGGCATGCGGCGGTGGTTCTTCATCACCCTGCTGATGGGGCTGACCTTCGTGCTGGGTCAGGCGAATGAATATCGCAACCAGTACGCCGAGGGGATGACCATCCACTCGCACGGCTACGGCTCGGTGTTCTACCTCACCACCGGCTTCCACGGGCTGCATGTCATCGGCGGGTTGTTCGCCTTCGTCGTGGTCCTGCTGCGGTCAACCGTCGGCCGTTTCACCCCGGACAAGGCCACCAGCGCGATCGTCGTGTCCTACTACTGGCACTTCGTCGACGTGGTCTGGGTCGGCCTGTACGCGACCATCTACCTCATCCACTAAGGGACGCAACGGTGATCTCCCCCAGCACGGTGCGCTCGCGCATCAGCAACTCCGGCGTCCTGCTGCTTGCCTTGGTCCTGCTCGCCGGTCTCTACACCGCGTTCGCGGCGCCCAAGGGCCGGGCCGACACCGCCGGTCAGCCGCAGTCGCTGGCGATCAAGGACGGCCGCAACCTCTACCTGCAGGGCTGCTCGACCTGCCACGGTCTGAACAACCAGGGCGGCGCCGGCGGCCCGAGCCTGATCGGCGTCGGCTCGGCGTCGGTCGTCTACCAGGTCGGCAGCGGCCGCATGCCGCTCGCGAACGGCGGGGCGCAGGCCGCCCGCAAGAAGGTGAAGTACGACCGGGGCCAGATCGATCAGCTCGGCGCCTACATCCAGTCGATCGGCGGCGGCCCGCAGATCCCGGCCGGCAACCTCACCGACGGCGATCTCACCAAGGGCGGCGAGCTGTTCCGCACCAACTGCGCGAGCTGCCACAACTTCGCCGGCGCCGGCGGGGCGCTCACCTACGGCAAGTACGCCCCGTCGCTGAAAAAGGCCAGCCCGGAGGTCATCTGGGGCGCGATGGCGTCCGGCCCGGAGAGCATGCCGCGGTTCTCCGACGGCCAGCTCACGGTGGCCGAGAAGAAGTCGGTCACCCGCTACGTCCGCTACATCACCCACGCCGCCGACCCCGGTGGCGCGGCGCTCGGCCACTTCGGGCCCGTCCCCGAGGGTCTGGTCATCTTCCTCGTCGGCATCGGCATCCTCGTCGTCGCCACCCTCTGGATCGGGGCCCGCGCATGAGCGACATCCCGACCGCCAGCGGCGGTCAGACCCCCACCAACGAGCCGCGCGGTGGGCAGACGTCGTACGACGCGGCCGGTTCGGTCCGGGACCGGCTGAAGGCGCCGGCCGGGCACGGCGAGCAGAGCGGGCCGGGCGACAGCCGGGTGTCCGACATCAGTTCGGCCGATTTCGAGCAGACCGACAGCCGCGCCCAGTTGCGCGGCAGCGGGCACGGCGAGGCGCAGGTCCACCAGACCGCGATGGCTCCCGAGCACGTCCGGGAGCCCCGGCTGACCGACATCGACGAGGGCGCCGCGCGATCGGCCGAGCGCAAGGTCGCCGCGCTGTTCCTGCTGTCGGTCGTCGGCGTCATCGGCTTCGTCGTCACCTACGTCGCGGCGCCGTACAAGTTCGCGGTGCAGGCGGGCAACCAGTACTACACGCCGCTGCTGGGCGCCTTCATGGCGCTCGCCCTCGGTGGCATCGGCGCGGGCGCGGTGCTGTGGGCCAAGAC
>JAYSQK010000157.1:0-3538 GCA_043721555.1 Frankiales bacterium | reverse complement strand
CGGCCATGGACCTTCAGCGCGCCGATCGCCGCCTCGAGGTGCTCGCCGCCGACGTTGTCGAAGTAGACGTCGATGCCGTCCGGCGCGGCCTTGGCGAGCGAAGCGGCCACCCGGCCGTCGTGGTAGTCGAAGGCGGCGTCGAAGCCCAGCTCGCCGGTCAGCCAGGCGACCTTGGCGGCCGACCCGGCGCTGCCGATCACGGTGCCGCCGCGCAGTTTGGCCAGCTGCCCGACCAGGCTGCCGACCGCACCGGCCGCGCCCGACACGAACACCGTCTCGCCCGGCTGCATGGCGGCGACCGCGAACAGCCCGGCGTACGCGGTGAGACCCGGCATGCCGAGCACCCCGAGGTACGACGAGGCGGGGGCCAGGCTGGTGTCGACCTTCCGGAACGCCTTGCCGGGGGCGAGGGCGTAGTCGCGCCAGCCCAGGCCGTGCAGCACCACATCGCCAGGCACCAGGCCCTCGAACGTCGAGTTGACGACCTCGCCGACCGCGCCCCCGTCGAGCACCTGGCCGAGCTGGAAGGGCGGCACGTAGCTCTTCACGTCGTTCATCCGGCCGCGCATGTAGGGGTCCACCGACATCGCGAGGTTGCGCACCAGCACCTCGCCCTCGGCCGGCTCGGGCAGCGCCACCTCGACGAGCACGAAGTCGGTGGGCACGGGTTCGCCGGACGGACGGGCGGCCAGGTGGATCTCGCGGGAGGTCGTCATCGGCCCATTCTCGCAGGCGGATTCGCGACGCTGTGGCGCATGTCGCACCCAGATCCACCCGCACGGGCCCTCGGTGCGCGAAGATGTTCCGGGTCCGTCACCGGGACGGCCACCTTGCACCGTTGCGGAGGCGCTGTGCCAAGCATCGCCCCGTCGGTGCTCATTGTCTCGGCGGCGATGGGCGCGGGGCACGACGGCGTCGCCTACGAGCTGCAACGGCGGCTGGTCGCCGAGGGCGCTACCGCCGAGGTCGTCGACTACCTGCAGATGATGCCGGGCCGGGCCGGGCCGTTCTATCGGGCGGTCTACCAGGGCCAGCTGCGCTACGCCCCGGCCAGCTACGAGTGGCTCTATGGCCGGATCGACCGGGGGCTGCTCGCCCCGACCGCGCGGTGGCTCGGCCGGATGGGCCGCGCCAAGGTGCTGCAGGCCGTCCTCGACGGCAAGCACGACCTGGTGGTGTCGACCTATCCCCTTGGCTGTCAGGCCGCCGGGGCGCTGCGCCGGTCGGGCAAGCTCGGCGTGCCGGCCGTCGGGTTCCTCACCGACGTCGACGTCCACGGGCTGTGGCTGCACCCCGGCGTCGATCTCAACCTCACCGTCTGGGACGGCAGCGCGCAGGTTGCCCGGGACCGCTCCGGCACCCCCTCGCGTGCGGTCGGGCCGGTGCTCCCGCCGATCTACCGCGACCCGGTCACCCCGGCCGAACGCGCCAGTGCGCGGGCCGCGCTGGCCTTGCGCGACCCCGACGCCAAGGTGGTCCTGGTCGTGGCCGGCTCCTGGGGGGTCGGCGACATCGCTGACACGGCCCGGGCGATCGAGGCGGCCGGCGTCGGGATCCCGGTCGTGCTGTGCGGCCGCAACGAAACCCTCCGGGCCGAGCTCGAGGCGGAGGGCACCGGCATCGCGCTGGGCTGGACCACCGATGTCCGCTCCCTGCTCGCTGCCGCGGACGCCCTCGTGCACAACGCCGGCGGGCTGTCCTGTCTCGAGGGGTTCGCGGTCGGCACCCCGGTCATCGGCTACGCCTGCCTGCCTGGGCACGGACACCGCAACGCCGAGGCGATGCGCGATGCCGGCGTCGCCGCCCACGCCGAGACCGCCGACGACCTGATCGAGGCGATCCGCCGCCTGGCCGGCACCGCCGACGGCGCCGCAATGGCCGACCGCGCACGGGCGCTGTTCCGCGTCGACCCGACCTTGGAGCTGCTTCAGCTCGCCAAGGCCGCGCCCATCGCGGTCCCGCAGCAGCGCCGCGCACCGGTGGCCCCGCGCTGGGCGGTGCGCACCGCCGGGATCTCCGCGATCATCCCGCTCACCCTTGGCGGGCTGTCATTCGGTGTGGCCCAGGCCGATCAGCACGGCGTCGGTGTCGCCGAAGGCGGCCGGGCGGTCTACGTCGGGGCGGAGCTGAGCCACGAGCAGGCCGCTGACCCGGCGGTGGTCCAGGCCATGCGACGGCACCGGGTGAGCGCCGTCATCGGCACCGGCCTCAACGCCCCGACACCGACCGACGTCGCGCTGCTGTTCACCTCGGGCATCGGCGTGATTGCGGCCGACCACGGGTCCGGCCGCCGCGACCCCCGTCGCCAGCGTGACGACATCGACCTGGCGGCCAAGGCGATCGCCGACGTCACGCACGAGCCGCAGCCACCGGTCCTGCTGCTGCACCGGGCCGGCCTCGTCGAACACTTGGTCGCCTGGAACAACGACTTCCTGCTCGGCTACCCGGAGCGGGCACGCGGGGGCGAGGCGCTCCCGAGGCTGGCTCCGGGCACCCAGCTGGTGCTCGACCTGCGTCGTCGCACCCCGGCAGAGCTCGTCGCCGACCTCGACGCGCTGCACGTCGCGGCGGCCTCGGCACACCTGCCCGAGCAGCCGATGCGGGTGCTCTGGCCGTGAGCTTCGGCATCCGCCGCCCAGCCTCGCTGCGCCGGGTCGCCGCGGTCGGCGGATCGGTCCTCGCGGCCGGCGCCCTCGTCCAGGCGGCCCCGCTGCTGACCGGCATCGCCCCGCTGCGCGGGCTGTGGCCGACCCTGGCCGGCCGCGGCACCACCGGCCACGTGGCGCTGACCTTCGACGACGGACCGGACGGCGCGAGCACCCCGCAGTTCCTGGAGTTGCTCGCCCGGCTCGACGTACGCGCCACGTTCTTCATGCTCGGCGAGATGGCGCAGCGCTTCCCCGACCTGTCCAGGCGGGTCGTCGACGCGGGCCACGAGCTGGCCGTGCACTCCTGGGACCACCGCAACCACCTGCGCAACCCGCCGGGACGGCGCACCACCGACCAGCTCGAACGCACCGCCGACCTGCTGCAGGCGCAGTCCGGTGCCCGGGCGGTGTTCTTCCGGCCGCCGTACGGCGCGCTGACCGCCGCCGACCTCGCCGCGGCCGGCCGGGTCGGGCTGCAGCCCGTCCTGTGGACCGCGTGGGGCAAGGACTGGACGGCCTCGGCCACCCCCGCCTCGGTGCTGCGCTCGGTCACCAAGGGCCGGGTGGACGGTGGCACCGTCCTGCTGCACGACTCGGACTGCACCAGCGCGCCGGGCTCCTGGCGGTCGGCCTACGGCGCGCTGCCCTCCCTCGTCGAGTGGTGCGGCGGCCGTGGGCTTGCCATCGGCCCACTTGGGGAGCACGGCCTGACGGCGTGACGCACCCCAACCCGCTGCTCGCCGCGGGGCTCGCGCTGGCCGCAGCCGCATCGTTCGGCCTCGCCTCGGCGCTGCAGCACCTCGAAGCCGGCCGGGTCGACAAGCGCGGCGCGCTCGACCCGGGCCTGCTCACCGCACTCGCCCGACGACCCATCTGGCTGCTGGGCATCG
>JAYSQK010000156.1:0-1568 GCA_043721555.1 Frankiales bacterium | reverse complement strand
CGGACCCGCCGGAGGCTGCCGTCTCGCAGGTAGCCGGCTACGCGCCGACACGCCAGAGGGGCAGGGGTGTACGGGGTGGTGGCACACCAGAGGGGCAGGGGTACAGGGGCGGCCCGGCGCGCCCGCGACCTCTCCTGCCTGCGGCGGCTGGGTTCAGGCGCCACAAAAAGCGCCTATCAAGTCCCACTAATGCCGAACAGGGCCTGCGCTGCGCTTCGCTAGTCGCCATCGGGCCGGCGTTCGCAGGTGAAACTTACAGCCGGCACCAACGCCAACCAACGCCAGGTCGACTGGCAATTCACCACCGACGACGCCCGCATCAAACTCCGCCACCTATACCCAGTGCATTAACCACGACGCTCTACTAGGGCCGGACATGGAACTCCCTGTGCTCGTCGTCATGACCCGTCTCAGCGCTGGGACTCCAGTCGGCGACGGAGTTCGTCGCGGACTCCGGGCCACTCAGACGCGATGATCGAGAATACGACCGTGTCACGCAGCGAACCGTCACCCATGATGCTGTGGTTACGCAGAACACCGTCCTGCTTTGCGCCCAAGCGGGCGATCGCGGCACGGGACTGGTGGTTGCTCCAGTGTGTGCGGAACTCCACGGCGATGCACTCCAACTCGACGAAGGCATGGGCCAACAAGAGCAGCTTGCTCTCCGTGTTGGTGCCAGTACGCTGCGCGGACCGGGCGTTCCACGTCGAACCGATCTCTAGTCGCCGATTGGCTGCGTCGACGTTCATGTAGGTCGTCATCCCGATAATCCGGCCGGTGTCGTTTCGCCTGGCCGTAAACGGCAACATCGTGCCCGCCTCCCTGAGGCCAACCCGCCGGTCGATCTCGGCGCGCATGCCCTCCGGGCGAGGGATCGAGGTGTACCAGAGGTCCCAGAGGTCGCCGTCGCAGGCCGCTTCGACAAGGCCGTCGTGGTGCTCCTGAGACAACGGCTCCAGAGTCACCAACTCACCGACCAGGCTCACCGTCCGTAGGAAACCCATGGTCCACACCCTACGTAGGACGCCCCGGACCAGTGACCATCGGCATAATGCGATCGCCATAATTCCGCCAGCGGTCGCTGCACGGTGACGACCGACGGTGCGGCAGAAGACGAGGAAGACGTGCCCGTGTGGTCAATCCCCACAGGGTTGTTGGTATCGCTAGCGTTGGGGGATGACCTACGAAGACTTCGCGAGCGGGACTGTGAGGGTGATCGAGGGCGTGGGCGGCGCGATCATGGTCGTCGGCGGGCTAGTCGCCTTCGCCTGCTACGTCAGGGACATTCTTGCGCGCACACCCGA
This sequence comes from Frankiales bacterium, assembly GCA_043721555.1. Taxonomy (GTDB): domain Bacteria; phylum Actinomycetota; class Actinomycetes; order Mycobacteriales; family SCTD01; genus JAYSQK01. The sequence continues at coordinate 264 of JAYSQK010000156.1, read as the reverse complement.
GCCATACCGGCGGCTGCGCGCGAACCTGGGGAGGGTGATCTTGCTGGGCCTGGAGGTGTTGATCATCGCTGACATCATCCGGACCATCGTCGTGGACCAGTCACTTCAGAGCGTCGGGGTTCTAGGACTCATCGTGGTGATCAGGATCGTGTTGAGCTTCTCCCTGGAGGTCGAGATCGACGGAGCTTGGCCATGGAACCGTTGGCGGCTGAAGTCGACAGTCCGCTCAACGAGATCCAGCCCCTCCACCGAAGGCTGACCATG
>JAYSQK010000155.1:0-2700 GCA_043721555.1 Frankiales bacterium | reverse complement strand
CCGGACAGCGCCCCGCCCGGCCAGCCCGCCGCCGGCAGGGACAGCAGCACGTCGGTCACCGGCGCCGTGCCGGGCAGGGCGGCGAGCCGCGCGGGCGCGAGCTCGACGGCCGCGTCGTAGACGCCGAGCTCGATCCCGTCGAGCCCGAGGTCGACGGTCTGCGCCCACAACTGGGCGTCGGTCAGCCCGTCCGGCCAGGAGTTCCAGTCGCTGTCGGTCAGCCGCCAGCTCACGGCGTCCGCTCCAGCAGCCGCTGCAGGGTGGCCTCGCGGACCGGGCCGGTCTGGGCCTGCACCAGCATGAAGCCGGCCTCGCGCAGCCGGCGTTGCGGCGCCGCGCCGAGCGCCATGGCGCTGCCACCGGTGGCGGTGACGAGCGCGGTGGCCGAGCGCACCAGCAACTCGAGCGCCTCCGCCCGCAGGGCGAGCCGATCGTCGATCTGCTCGTCGGCCGGCACGTGGTCGATGAGTGCGTAGGCCTGCACCCGCAGGGCGTCGGCCTCGTCCCGCAGCCGGCCGGCGAGCTCGGCGGCGGTGGCATCTCCTCTGTCGCGAGCGGTCTCGGCGAGTCGGCGGACCGTGTCGGCCTGCAGCCCAAAGACGGCGGGGGTGATGTTCGCGGTCTTCGCGCGGTCGACGGCGAGCCACCCGTCGTAGGGCTCGGTCGCGACGATGTCGGCATCGGTCGCGACCAGGCCGGCGAGGTCCAGGGTCACCGTCGAGGTCGCCTGCATCGCCGCCAGTCGCATCGGCGGGCTCGCCGTCAGGCCGCCACCCTCGACGGCCGGAAGCAGCGCGAAGACGGCCTGGCCGTCGGCGGACAGCCCGGCGAGCAGGAAGACGTCGCAGATGCCCCAGGAGGTCATCCAGCCGACGTGCCCGTCGAACCGCCAGCCGCCCTCGATCCGGGTCGCGGTGACGGCCGGTCGACCAGGCCGGCGCAGGTGGGCGACCGCGACCCCGGCCAGCAGGCCGGTGCACAGCGGCCGCAGCAACCGTTCGCGCAGCGGCTCATTGGTCGAGGCGGTGAGCATGCCGAGCGGCATCGCATGCTGGGTCGAGACGAACCAGGTCGCGGCGTCGGCCCCGGCCAGCAGCTCGGTGACCTCGCGGGCCACCGGCGCGGGCACCCCTGCCCCGCCGTACGCCGGAGGTCCGGTGAGGCTGAGCAGACCGGCCGCGGCGAGGGCGTCCAGATGGGAGCGCGGCACGGCACCGGCGTCGACCTGCTCGGCCTGCGGTCGGAGCAGGTCGTCGGCGAGGCGACGGGCCGCGAGCACCGGCGAGGGCAGGGTCTCGGTGGTCACCTGCCGGAGTTTAGTTCGGTGCTGAGAGCTCGAGCGCGATGCCGTCGGGGTCGCGGAACTCAAGGATCGACACCTCGCCGAGGTTCTTCACCTGGCCGTGCTCGACGCCGAGGCCGTCGAGCACCGCGATGGCAGTGTCCAGGTCGGCCAGCGAGGCGACGGTGAAGCAGAGGTGGTCAAGGCCCGCACGGTCCTCGGAGAACCGGTCGCCGCCGGGGGCCACCGGACGCAGCCCGAGCAGGCCGCCACCGAAGGTGTAGATCACCCCGCCGTAGAGGAAACCGAGGGCCTCCTTGGTGGCCGCATCCGCGCCGGCCGGCAGCTCGTAGGCCACCTGGAAGCCGAAGACCGCGTCGTAGAACGCCCGCGAGCGCTCGATGTCGGTGACGGTCAGGCGGACGTGGGCATAGCCGGTGACGGGGACGGGCATGGTGACCTCCGGGGATCAGGCGGGGATGAGGGCGAGGAGTTCGTCGAGTTCGTCGACAAGATAGTGGGCCAGCACATCGAGGTCGGGCACCAGCTCGCGGCAGGACAGCAGCCCGAAATGCAAGCCGTCCTCGTAGCTCATCACGGTCATGTTGAGCCCCTGGCCGTGCGCGACGGCTGACAACGGGTAGTAGGCAAGTAATCTCGCCCCGGCGTAGTAGAGCGCGATGTTGGGTCCGGGCACGTTGGAGATGAACAGGTTAAATGGGCTGAGCCACTCGAGCAGGCGCAGCCGGGCGTTGAGCCGCGCGGCCTGACCGGCGAGCGCCGGCATGGCGAACTGCGCCGCGTCGGCCAGCAGGTCCGCCGGCAACGCGCCGTGCTGCTCCTTGGCCGCCCGCATGGCCTCGTGGACGAGCGCGAGCCGCTCACCCGGATCGGCGATGTCGGTCGGGATCGGCGCGATCATCGTCGAGACCCGGTTGCCCCCGGCGCCCTGCTGGGCGTCGCTGCGGATCGAGACCGGGACGGCCGCGATCAGCGGCGAGTCCGGCAGCGCCTCGTGGTCGAGCAGCCAGCGACGCAGCGCGCCGGTGCACAGGGCCATCACCACGTCGTTGACGGTGCAGCCCTGCGCGTTCTTGACCCGCTTCACATCGCTGAGCGACACGGTGCAGAAGGCCCAGCGCCGGTGCGGCGAGATGCGCTTGTTGAACGGCGTTGCCGGGGCGCGCAGGCTGCTCTGGTTGAGCACGGCGCTCTGGTTGCGCCGCCACAGCCGATCCACCATCGGCAGGCGTGGCATCGCGGTGTTGCGCATGATTCCGGGCAGCGACGCGGCGAGCTGGGTCGACAGCCGCATCGCGCGGGCCGGGTGGCCCCACATCGAGACCGCACTGCGCGTCAGCAACTCGACCGGGCCCGGCACATGATCACCGGACCACGGCGGCGCCGGCTCGAGGTCG
>JAYSQK010000154.1:0-5840 GCA_043721555.1 Frankiales bacterium | reverse complement strand
CTCTCGGTCGGCAGCCCGGTCCGGTCAGGCACCGTCGTCGTCACCGTCACCGACACCGGTGGGCTGGGGCTCACCGCCGACGTCGACGAGACCGACGTGCTGCTGGTCCGGCCCGGGACCCACGCCGACGTCGAGCTCGATGCGGTACCGGACACGTCGTACGCCGCGACGGTGACCTCCGTCGACGTCGCGCCGACGACGAGCGCGCGCGGCGGCGTGAGCTACCGGGTCCGGCTGGCCCTGCAACGTGGCGCCGGGCCCGCACCCCGACCGGGCATGAGCGCGGTGGTCAACCTGCGGGTACGCACGGCCAACGGGGCGCTGAGCGTCCCCGCGGCGAGCGTCGTACGGGAAGGCAGCAGGAGCATGGTCTACGTCGTCGAGGGCGGCCGGGCCCGGCGTCGCACCGTCGTGCTCGGCGCGCAGGGCGCCGACCGTGACGAGGTCCGCAGCGGCGTCGTCGAGGGGGAGCGGGTGGTCGTCCGCGATGCCGACAAACTCCACGACGGGCAAGCCGTCGGGTGAGCACGCCGGCGCTCGAAGCGGTCGAGGTGACCAGGTCCTACCAGCTCGACGGGGTCATTGTGGAGGCCCTGCGCGGGGTGACGCTGACGGTCGAGCAGGGTGACTACCTCGCCGTGGTCGGGCCCTCCGGCTCGGGCAAGTCGACGCTGATGCACCTGCTCGGCGGCCTGGACCGCCCCACGACGGGCATCCTGCGGGTCGGCGGCCGGGACGTCAGCGAGATGACGCAGGACGAGCTCGCCGTCGTCCGCAACGAGACCCTCGGCTTCGTCTTCCAGGCGTTCCAGCTGCTGCCCCGCACCAGCGCCGTGGACAACGTCGCGATGCCGCTGGTCTACCGCGGGGTACGCCGGGCCGAGCGCCGCCGTCGCGCGGCCGCGGCCCTCGAGCAGGTCGGGATGGGGCACCGGCTCGACCACCGGCCCAACCAGCTGTCCGGCGGCGAGCAGCAGCGCGTCGCGATCGCCCGGGCTCTGGTCGGCGACCCGCAGGTGCTGCTCGCCGATGAGCCGACCGGCAACCTCGACACCCGCACCGGCGAGGAGGTGATGGCCCTGCTGGAGGCGCTCAACAGCACCCGTGGGGTCGCCGTCGTCCTGGTCACGCACGACCGGGACGTCGCCGCCCGGGCCCGCCGCCAGGTGCGGGTGCGCGACGGCCTGCTCGAGCCCTCGGAAGCCGTTCCCGCGTGAGGCTGGCCGAGGCCTGGCGGGTCGCCGTGACCGCCCTGCGGGCCAACCGGCTGCGGAGCCTGCTGACGATGCTCGGCGTCGTGATCGGGGTGGCTGCGGTCGTCGTGCTGGTGGCCATCGGCACCGGCGCCAAGCAGGAGGTCGAGCAGCAGGTGCAGGGGCTCGGCTCCAACCTGGTGATCATCGTGCCGGGCAAACTCGAGCTGGGCAGCGCGCCGACCAAGAGCCGGCTCGACCTCGCCGACGCCGCCCGGGTCGGCAAGGCGATCGGCGCGCCACAGGACGTCGCGGTCACCGTCGCGAGCGGCGAGACCATCCGCTACGGCAACCGCAGCGCGTTCTCCACGGTCAACGGCACCAACCCCGCCGTACCCAGGGTGTTCGTGCGTCCGATGGCCCGCGGGAGCTATCTGCGGGCGAGCGATGTCGACACCCGCCGGCGGGTCGTGGTGGTCGGCAGCTCGGTGGCGGAGCGATTGTTCCAGGGCGCCGATCCCCTCGGCCGGACCATCTCGATCGGTGGCGTCCGGTTCCGGGTGATCGGGGTGTTCGCCAGCGTCGGCAGCAGCCTGGGAGCCAACCGCGACGGCGAGGTGCACATCCCGGTGACGGCCGCGCAGCGGTTGTTCGCCAGCGAACGGATCGATGCGCTGGCCATCAAGGCGCCGACGAACGGCGACATCGCCCGGGTCAAGCACCAGTCGCTCGCGGTGCTGAAGGCGCGCTATCCCGACCAGCAGTTCAGCGCCGTCACCCAGGACCAGATCCTCGGCACCGTCGGCAAGATCCTCGGCCTGCTGACGACGGTGCTGGCCGCGATCGCCGCGATCAGCTTGCTCGTCGGCGGTGTCGGGGTCAGCAACATCATGCTCGTCAGCGTGCGGGAGCGGACCCGTGAAATCGGCCTGCGCAAGGCGGTCGGGGCGCGCCAGCGCGACGTCCTGCTGCAGTTCCTGCTCGAAGCCGTCCTGCTGACCAGCATCGGCGGGGTGCTGGGCATCGCCATCGGGGTCGGCGGCTCGCTCGGGCTGTCGGCCGCGATCGAGCAACTGCCGGCCGTGATCACCTGGTGGTCGCCGGTGCTGGCATTCTCGGTGAGTGCGGCGGTCGGGCTGTTCTTCGGCGTGGTGCCGGCGCGCCGGGCGGGAAAGCTCGACCCGGTGGTCGCACTGAGGACGGAGTGAGTCATGAGTGACAGCACCCTGGTCGTCTGGGACGACGTCTTCAGCGACTACGACTTCGGGCCGTCGCACCCGCTGCGCCCACTCCGGCTCGAGCTCACGATGGGCCTGGCCAGGCAGCTCGGGGTGCTCGCCCGGCCCGGCGTCGAGGTGCGCGCCCCCCGGATGGCGGGCGACGACCTGCTCGAGCTGGTCCACGACCCGCTCTACGTCGCTTCGGTCCGCCGCGCCCCCGACGACCTGCTCGGCCGGCTGTCGCTGCGCTGGGGCCTGGGGACCGGTGACGTCCCCGTCTTCCCCCGGATGCATGAGGCGGCAGCGCTGGTCACCGGCGCGTCCGTCGACGCCGCCCGGGCCGTCTGGGAGGGCACCCACCAGCACGCCGTCAACATCTCCGGCGGCCTGCACCACGCCATGCGCGACCGGGCCAGCGGGTTTTGCGTCTACGACGACCCGGCGGTCGCGATCGCCTGGCTGCTCTCGCAGGGCGCGACCCGGGTGGCCTACGTCGACGTCGACGTCCACCACGGCGACGGCGTCCAGGCCGCCTTCTACGACGACCCGCGGGTGCTCACCGTGTCGCTGCACGAGAGCGGCCGGACCCTGTTCCCCGGTGGCGGCTGGCCCGACGAGATCGGCGGCGACCACGCGCTCGGGACCTCGGTCAACCTCGGCTTCGGGGTCGGTACCGGCGACGCCGGTTGGCTGCGGGCCTTCGACGCGATCGTGCCGCCGGTCGTGCGGGCGTTCGCCCCGCAGGTCCTCGTCACCCAGCACGGCTGCGACACCCATGCTCTGGACCCGCTGGCCCACCTGATGATGAGTGTCGACGGGCAGCGGGCCGCCTACGCGGCGCTGCACCGGCTCGCCCACGAGGTCAGCGGTGGGCGCTGGGTCGTGCTCGGCGGCGGCGGCTACGAGCCGGTGCAGGTCGTGCCCCGCGCCTGGACCCATCTGCTGGCCGAGGTGACCGGCGCCCAGGTCGACGGTGACACCCCGGCCGACTGGCGGGACACCGCGAGCGTGCGCGGCGGCGAGACCGCCCCGAGTTCGCTGACCGACGGGGTCGTCCCGACCTTCGTGCCCTGGGAAGGCGGCTACGGCGATCCCGACGACGCCGTCGACCGGGCCGTCGTCGAGACCCGCGAGGCGGTCTTCCCGCACCTCGGGTTGGACCCGCTCGTGGCCCGGGGATGACGGCGGCGCTGCGGCAGCACCTGCTGGACAGTCGGATCTGCGGCGACGTCGCGACCGACCGGCACGACAACCTGCGCAACATCCGCCGGCTGCTCGACGGCCACCCCAGCTGCACCTTCGGCCTGCCGGTGCCGGACCGCACCAGCGACGAGGTGCTGGCGGTGATGGTCCGCCGCTGCGGCATCCACCCCGACCCGTCGTACGACGCGGGGCCGGACACGATCGACGTCGACCTGTGCGTGGCGGCCCTGGTCCGGGTGCGCGACCGGCTGGCCCTCGCGGCGGCCGGCAGGCAGCGCGTCGTACTCGCGACCGGCCATCCCACCGGCATCCTGGCGATCCATCTCGCGGTCGCGGCGGCCCTGGCGGCGGCCGGCTGCGAGGTGCTGCGGCCCGACGTCGACGCCTGGCAGTGGCCCTGGGACCACGACAGCGACTGGGCCCGCCGCCGGCCCCGGCACATCCGCAACCTCGGCGGGGTGCACCTGCTGGCGGCCGGCGGCGAGCTCGTGCACACGCATGCGCCGGACCCAGGGGTCGAGCTGCTCCGGCGGTGCGAGCCCGACCTGGTCGTCGCCGACCACGGCTGGGCCGGCGCCGCGGCGGTCGCCGGCCACGAGGTGCTGGGCTTCGCCGACAGCAACGACCCGGCGCTGTTCGTCGGTGAGGAAGCCGGTCTGCCGCTGATCACGGTGCCGCTCGACGACAACGTCCGGCCGCACCTCTACGACCCGGTGTCGCGCTTCCTGACCACCTGGTGACGCACCCTCGCCGAGGCCCCCCTTTCCGCCGATCATGGAACGTGTGCGGTGCCGGCACGCTCAGCCACCCAACACAAACTCCATGATCGGCGGGGATTGAGGGGCGTCGTACGCCGCACTGGTTCTCAGCGGATCGGCCGGCTCGGGCGCCTGCCGGCTCGGGCGAGGGGCGGCCGCGGCCGCGCTGATGTGGCTGATCTTGACGATATTGTCGGCGACACGCCGGTCGGGGCGACCAGATCGTCAAGATCGGCCGGCTCGGGGGCTCGGCCGGCTCGGGGGCGCGCGTCGGCTGGGGATGGGCACTGCGCGATCGGGCCGGCTGGTTGGGCCGAATGGCGGACTGTGCAGACCCCACCAGCCCCGATACCCTCACCGGGCACGTGCGTGTCTGGCGTTGGCGGTGGGGAAGCCGTTGACCACGACGCGTGCCGACGGTGGTGCTTCGATGTCCAGCCTGTCCGAGATCCGGTTCCTCACCGTCGCCGAGGTGGCCGCGCTCATGCGCGTGTCCAAGATGACCGTCTACCGGCTCGTCCATGCCGGCGACCTGGCCAGCGTGCGGGTCGGCCGGTCCTTCCGGGTGCCCGAGCATGCGGTGCACAGCTACCTGCAGGGCGCGTTCACCGAGGCCGGGTAGGGTCGGCGTCCCAACTAGAGCGACCAACGAGACCGAGCAGAGGTTCCACACGTGGGTTCCGTCATCAAGAAGCGCCGCAAGCGGATGGCCAAGAAGAAGCACCGCAAGCTGCTGAAGAAGACCCGCGTCCAGCGCCGCAACAAAAAGTAGCCCGGCCGTGTGGCTGACGTTCCTGTCGGACTTCGGCTACGAGGACGCCTTCCTCGGCGTGTGCAAGGGCGTCATCGCCCGGACCGCCCCGCAGGTCAACATCCTGGACGTGCTGCACCTGGTCGAACCGCAGGACGTCGAGCAGGGTGCGACCGTGCTCGCGAGCGCCGTCCCCTACCTGCCGGTTCCCGCCGTCCACCTCGCGCTCGTCGATCCGTTCCGGGCCACGCCGGCCCGGGCGGTCGCGGTACGCACCGCTGACGGTTCGACCTTCGTCGGTCCGGACAACGGGTTGACCAGTCAGGCCTGGGCGGTCGCGGGTGGCGCTGTCTCGGCGTACCTGCTCGACGATCGTGATCTCTGGCTGCCCTCACCGGCGCGGACGTTCCGGGCCCGCGACGTGTTCTCGCCCGTCGCAGCCCGGCTCGCCGCCGGGCTGCCCGTGGAAGCCGTCGGCTCACCGGTGCCGGTCGCGGACCTCGAGCGGCTGACGGTCCGGCCCCCGACGGTCGAGGACGACCACGTCCACGGCGAAGTGGTGCAGGTCGACCATTTCGGCAACCTCACCCTGAACCTGCACCGCAGCGACCTCGAGGCCGCCGGCATCATGCTCGGTGACGACGTGGAGCTGCGCTGCAGCGGCAAGACGCTGACCGTGCCGTTCGCACTCACCTACGGCGAGGTCGGCCGCGGC
>JAYSQK010000153.1:0-2466 GCA_043721555.1 Frankiales bacterium | reverse complement strand
GGCCGTCGCTGCCGATGCGGTCGTGATGGCGGCAGCGGTGGCCGACCACCGGCCGGCCCTGCGCCTTGCGACCAAGCGCAAGAAGGCCCGAACGGCGAGCATCGAGTTGGTCGAGAACCCCGATGTGCTGGCCGAACTCGGTGCCGGCCGCCGGCCCGGCCAGGTCCTCGTCGGGTTCGCCGCCGAGACCGGTGACGACGCCGGCAGTGTGCTCGAGCACGGGCTCGCCAAGCTGGTCCGCAAGGGTTGCGACCTGCTCGTCGTCAACGAGGTCGGCGAGCCCGGTCATCCGACCGGCTTTGAGGGCGATGCCAACGCCGCGACCGTGCTGGGCGCCGACGGGACGTCGTACGACGTGCCGCTCGGCACCAAGGACGCGCTGGCCGACATCGTCTGGGACCTCGTCGCGGCGCGCCTCCCCGACGACGTGCCCGCGGTCTGAGGGACTGGTCTGGTGAAGCGACTCCTGCCCGTCCTGGTCCTGGCGCTGCTCGCCGGCTGCTCGTCCTCCCCGGCCGACCGTGCCGCCGTCCAGTCGACCCAGCCGCCGGCGGCATCGTCCGGCCCGTCTGCTGCGGCTCCTGCAACGACCGCCCCGGTCGTCAAGGCCAGCCCGAGCTCCGGCGGCTCGGTGGCGCCGAGAGCCCGCCGGATCCCCGCGCTGGACGGCGATGTCGACGGGGACGGCCAGCCCGACGTCGTCCGGCTCGCCGGGCCCAATGTCACCGTCGTGCTGTCCGGCAGCGGTCGCCTGGTCAGCGCGCCGACCGGGGCGGACGGGCCGCCGACGCGGGCCGGCGCCGTCGATGTCGACCGCGACGGGCGCTCCGAGATCGTCCTGCTTGTCGGTCACGGCGCCTCGACCGCGTCGTACGCGCTGTTCCGCTACGACGGGCGCAGTCTCGCCCGGGTCGATCGCGGCAGTGGGCCGCTCGTGCTGCTGGCCGGTGGCACCGTCACGCACGGGGACGGGTTCAGCTGCACGACCAACGGCCGCCTCGTGCTGCGCCAGGCCACCAGCAACGACGGGAAGCTGTTCCACGTCACCTCGACCGTGCTGCGGCTGGCCGGCGCCCACGCGGTCGTCGTGTCGCGGTCGGGCTACGACGGCCGACCGGAGGACCCGCGCGTACGCCGGGCCTTTGCCGTGGACTGCGGGAGTGTCGGCGAGGGCGGGTAGGCTCGCCCGCAATCCCACGATCTGAAGGAGCGCATGTGTCGCGCCGCCTGTTCACCTCCGAGTCGGTCACCGAGGGCCACCCCGACAAGATCGCCGACGCGATCAGCGACTCGATCCTGGACGCCCTGCTCGCCGAGGACCCCAAGAGCCGGGTAGCGGTGGAGACCCTCATCACGACCGGCCAGGTGCACATCGCCGGCGAGGTGACGACGACGGCGTACGCCGATATCCCGCGCATCGTGCGCGAGACGATTCTGGAGATCGGCTACGACAGCAGTAAGAAGGGCTTCGACGGCGCCAGCTGTGGCGTCTCGGTCTCGATCGGCGCGCAGAGCCCCGACATCGCCCAGGGCGTCGACGTCGGTTACGAGGCCCGCGTCGACGGTTCGGTCGAGGATCCCCTGGATCGCCAGGGCGCCGGTGACCAGGGCCTGATGTTCGGCTTCGCGTGCGATGAGACGCCGGAGCTGATGCCGCTGCCGATCGCGCTCGCGCACCGGCTCGCCAAGCGGCTCACCCAGGTCCGCAAGGACGGCGTCATCCCCTATCTGCGGCCTGACGGCAAGACCCAGGTAACGGTGGAGTACCTGCACGGCAAGCCGGTCCGGCTCGACACCGTCGTCGTCAGCTCGCAGCACGCCGAGGACATCGACATCGAGAACCTGCTCACCCCCGACATCGCCGAGCACGTCGTCGCCCCTGAGCTCGCGGGTCTGGGCATCGAGACCGAGGGTTACCGGCTGCTGGTCAACCCCACCGGCAAGTTCGTCATCGGCGGCCCGATGGGTGACGCCGGGCTGACCGGCCGCAAGATCATCGTCGACACGTACGGCGGCTATGCCCGGCACGGTGGCGGGGCCTTCTCCGGCAAGGACCCGTCCAAGGTGGACCGCTCCGCCGCCTACGCGATGCGCTGGGTGGCCAAGCACGTGGTGGCCGCGGGGCTCGCGACCAGCTGCGAGGTCCAGGTCGCCTACGCCATCGGCAAGGCCGAGCCGGTCGGGCTCTTCGTCGACACCTTCGGCACTGGGGTGGTCGAGGACAGCGTGCTGCAGGACGCCGTGATCGAGGTGTTCGACCTGCGCCCCGCCGCGATCATCCGTGACCTCGACCTGCTCCGGCCGATCTACGCGCAGACCTCGGCCTACGGGCATTTCGGCCGCGAGCTGGCCGACTTCACCTGGGAGTCCACCGACCGCGCCGAGCTGCTGCGCAAAGCCGCCGGCCAGTAGCACCGCCCCGTCGTACGCCGGTCCGGGCGTCCGTAGCCTCGCCGGGGTGAGTGA
>JAYSQK010000152.1:0-3393 GCA_043721555.1 Frankiales bacterium | reverse complement strand
CGGCCCAGCAGGACCAGCGGCAGCGCCACCAGCCCGAGCGGGGTGAGGCCGAGGCTGCCTCCGGGCACGGTGAGCGAGCCGCCGTGCGCGAGCACCCAGAGCTGGCCGGCCGACCGCAACGCGGCCGTGGCGCCGCTGCCCGAACGCGAGTCGGTCGCCCAGGCCAGCAGCACCGGCACGGCCAGGGCGACCAGGCCCGCGCCGGCGGCCCACACCGCGGCCGTCAGACCGGGGCCGACGGGGACCGGGTGGGTGGCCCGGCCAGGGCGGGCCGGCAGCGGGCGTTCGGTGGTCTGCGTCATGTCACCACGACTGTGCCAGCGAAGCGTCCGCCCGCCGGGACGGCACGCCGGGGCTGGGCCCTACAGGTGCCGCATGACCTCGCGCATGAGCTCGGCGGTCGCCGAGGGGGTCTTGCCGACCTTGACGCCGGCGGCCTCCAGGGCCTCCTGCTTGGCCGCGGCGGTGCCGGACGAGCCGGAGACGATCGCACCGGCGTGGCCCATCGTCTTGCCTTCGGGGGCGGTGAAGCCCGCGACGTAGCCGACGACCGGCTTGGTGACGTTGGCCTTGATGAAGTCGGCCGCCCGCTCCTCGGCGTCCCCGCCGATCTCGCCGATCATCACGATGGCGTCGGTCTCCGGGTCGTCCTGGAAGGCCTGCAGCGCGTCGATGTGAGTCGTCCCGATCACCGGGTCACCGCCGATGCCGATGGCGGTCGAGAACCCGAACTCCCGCAGCTCGTACATCATCTGGTAGGTCAGCGTGCCGCTCTTGCTGACCAGGCCGATCCGCCCGGGCGTCGGCGCGATGGTGGCCGGGATGATGCCGGCGTTGGCCTTGCCGGGGCTGATCAGCCCGGGGCAGTTGGGGCCGATGATCCGGGTTGACTTCCCTTGGCTGTACGCCCAGAACCAGGCCGAGTCCTGCACCGGGATGCCTTCGGTGATGACCACCACCAGCGGCATGGCGGCGTCGATCGACTCCACGACCGCGGCCTTGGCGAACGCCGGCGGGACGAAGACGACCGACACGTCGGCGCCCGTCTTGGCCATCGCCTCGGCGACGGTGGCGAACACGGCGATGCCGTCGACGTCGCTGCCAGCCTTCTTCGGGTTGACGCCACCGACGACGTTGCTGCCGGACGCCACCATGCGGCGGGTGTGCTTGGTGCCTTCGGCGCCGGTGATGCCCTGCACGATGATCTTCGAGTCGGCGGTCAGGAAGATGGCCATCAGCGGGCGCTCCAAGCGAGTTCGGCCGCTTTGTCGGCGGCGCCGTCCATCGTGTCGACAACGGTGACGAGCGGGTGGGCGGCGGCGGCCAGGATGCGGTGCCCCTCATCGACGTTGTTGCCGTCCAGGCGGACGACCAACGGTTTGGTCTCTTTGTCGCCGAGCATCGCGAGGGCCTGCACGATGCCGTCCGCGACCGCGTCGCAGGAGGTGATCCCGCCGAACACGTTGACGAAGACCGACCGGACATCCGGGTCGGACAGGATGATCTCAAGCCCGTCGGCCATCACCTGCGCGGACGCACCGCCGCCGATATCGAGGAAGTTGGCCGGTTTGACCCCGCCATGCGCCTCGCCGGCGTAGGCGACGACGTCGAGGGTGCTCATGACGAGCCCGGCGCCGTTGCCGATGATGCCGACCTGGCCGTCGAGCTTGACGTAGTTCAGACCCTTGGCCTTCGCCCGACCCTCGAGGTCGTCCTCGGCAACGACATCGGCGTAACCGTCGAACACCGCCTGGTGCCGGAACTCCGCGTTGGCGTCCAGGGTGACCTTGCCGTCCAGGGCGACGATGCGGCCGTCCGGGGTCTTCACCAGCGGGTTGACCTCGACGAGGGTGGCCTCCTCCTCGACGAAGACCTTCCACAGGGAGACCAAGATGTCGGCGACGGTCCCGGCCACCTCCGCCGGGAATCCGGCGGTGGCGACGATCTCGGCCGCCTTGGCCGCGTCACAGCCGGTGAGGGCGTCGACGGCGACGCGGGCGAGGGCCTCGGGCCGCTCCACGGCGAGCTGCTCGATCTCCATGCCCCCCTCGACGCTCGCCATGGCGAGGTAGGTGCGGTTGGCCCGGTCGAGCAGGAACGAGACGTAGTACTCGGTGTCGATGTCGCTCGCCTCGGTGACGAGCACCTGGTGGACGATGTGGCCCTTGATGTCGAGCCCGAGGATGTCGGTCGCCCGGGCGACTGCCTCGTCGGGCGTCTCGGCCAGCTTGACGCCGCCGGCCTTGCCCCGGCCACCGGTCTTGACCTGCGCCTTGACCACGACGGGCTTGCCGATGCGCTCAGCGACGCCGCGCGCGGCCTCGGCCGTGTCGACCGTCTCGCCCGGCAGCACGGGGACGCCGTGCTTGGCGAAGAGCTCCTTCGCCTGGTACTCCATGAGATCCACAGCTGGTCCTGTCCTGAGGCAGCGTTGTCCCGGCGAGGCTAGCGAGGGACGCCGCCCTGCTACGCAGCGGCCTCACGGGCGCGCAACGCCTGGTCACAGACCGGGGAGGCCGTCGATGCTCGCGGCGTTGTGCTCGCCCCGGTAGGCCGCGAGCCCGCTCGGGCCCCGCCGCTCGGCGGCCAGCCGCAGCAGGTCCCGCTCGCCGACCAACTCCATGACCGGTACGCCGAACCCGCAGGAGTCACTGACCCGCTGCACGTCGACGACGACGACGGCCCTGGCGCCCGGGTGCGGGGGATGGCGCGCCACGACCTCGTCGTACGCCGGGGTGCCCGGCAGCTCGACCGTGCCGTGACCGTGCAGCCGGACGATGCGGGGGCGCTCGTCGTAGGAACAGAACAGCAGCGTGATCCGGCCGTTCTCGCGCAGGTGCGCGATCGTCTCGACGCCGCTGCCGGTGAGGTCGACCCAGGCGACGCGATGCGGGCCGAGCACCGAAAGGGTGTCGTGGCCGCGCGGCGAGACGTTGACCCGACCGTCGGCGGCGAGCGGGGCACTTGCCACGAACCACAGCGGCTGGGACTGCAGCCAGCCGGCGAGGGTCTCGTCGATGCCGTCGTAGACCTTGCCCACGTCAGACCGCTGGCGCGCCGACGTGCTCGCGGACCCAGTCGACGATCGACTGCGTCGTCGCGCCGGGGGTGAACACCTTCGAGACCCCGATCGCGGCGAGCTCGGGGATGTCGTCCTCGGGGATGATGCCGCCACCGAAGACCACGACGTCGTCGGCGCCGCGCTCGCGCAGGAGATCCATGACGCGCTTGAACAGCGTCATGTGCGCGCCGGACAGCACTGACAGGCCGACACAGTCCGCATCCTCCTGGATCGTCGTCTCGACGATCTGCTCCGGGGTCTGGTGCAGCCCGGTGTAGATGACTTCCATCCCGGCGTCGCGCAGCGCCCGGGCCACGACCTTGGCACCGCGG
>JAYSQK010000151.1:0-1616 GCA_043721555.1 Frankiales bacterium | reverse complement strand
CCATGCACCCGGTCAAGCCGATCGCCACTCGAGCGGCGGCCGGTGTGGTGCCGTGGGCGGACCTTCCTCCTGGTGGCATCCCGGTGCCGGCCGCTACGGCAACGCCCAACCCGTCGGTGCCGCTGTGCCGAGCCGGTCAACTCAAGGCCAGCTTCGCCGGCGCTGAGGGTGGCGGCGGCAACACCTTCAGCACCATTGCGATCCACCTGCTCGCCGGTGCCGCGCCGTGCCGACTCGACCAGTTGCCCACCAGCCTCACTGGAGTGCCGGCCGGCGGCGGCCGCGAGTCGGTAGCGCTGCAGCGATCACCGGAACCGGCGTACAACGTCCCGATGGTGCTCTCGACGCCCGCCCAGGCCGGCGGTGTCCTGCTGCGCTGGTACGCCCGCTGCGATACCTCGACCCAACGGCGCAGGCCGGCGTGGCAGCACGTGCAGATCGGGCTGGGGTCAGGTGTACTGAATGTTCAGCCGTCGACGGACGGCGGCTCCGAGCTGGCGTTGGGGTGCCTGCCTGCGGACGGCGCCGTTCAAACGGGTCGGTTCGGCGGTGACCCTGCGCCGACCCCGGAACCGCCGGATCCGTTGCGCGGGCTGACCCTCGCGCTGCACGCGCCGCCTGTCGTCCGGGCCGGCAGCATCCTTCGTTACACCCTCACCCTCACCAACCCCGGCCGCTCCGAGGTGGCCCTGCGTCCATGCCCCGACTTCGTGCACGTCTTCGGCCGCGTCAAGGACCGCCATCGGCTCAATTGCGCTGCAGCGCAGCCGATCCCGGCTGGTGGGTCGGAGGCGTTTGCCATCGAGCTCCCGGTCCCAGCCGACTCCCCATCGGGCCAGGCGAGGCTTTCTTGGGTGTCCAGCACCGGCGTCATCCCCCAATCGATCACGATCGCGATCAGGAAGGAGCCATGACGCTCGGGCGCGGCAAGGGGATGCGTGGCGCAAGCGGGGCTCAGCGCCCATCGCCCGGTGATCCACGGAGGGTTGGGCACGTTTTGAACGATCATCCAGGTCCCCGAGCTTCCGTGGATCACCGGGGCGGGGCGTGGACACTGTGGTCACCCTCATCCACGCCATCTGCGCGTACGGCGGGACGCCGGACCCGATCGGTCAGGAGGCCAACGAGGCAGCCCGATCCTCCTGCAGCAACAGGTGCTGGATCGAGTCCAGCAACGCATTCGAGCGGAGGATCGAGATGTGTCCCTGGTCGGGGATGAGTCGGTTGTCGACCTGCAGGGCGGGGTGGGTGAGCCGGGCTGAGCGCGCCGGCACGATCACGTCGGTGTTGGTGTGGTAGGCGACCCAGCGGACGCCGTCGGGGCGGCACGCGGCGTCGAGCTCGGTGAGCAGGCGCGAGTGGGGGCGCAGGGCGGTCACGATCGCTCCGCGGCCGAAGCGGGCCACGGGCACCCCGCCGTGCGGGGTCGCCACGGTGACGGCCGTCCCGACGTACTCGGCCACGCCGAGCACGTGCAGGGCATAGCGAAGGACGAGTCCGCCGAGGCTGTGCCCGACGACATGCACGCTGTCAGCGGCTGACTCGCGGACCGCGCGTCGACAGGCTGACATCACCTGGCAGGCCATCGCGGGCAGGTCGCTCGCCAACGCGTCGTA
>JAYSQK010000150.1:0-1646 GCA_043721555.1 Frankiales bacterium | reverse complement strand
GATCGTCTGCCGCTCCGACCGGCCGATCAACGAGGGCATCAAGCGCAAGATCGCCAACATGTGCGACGTCGACATCGAGGCGGTGGTGTCCGCCGTCGACGCCCCGTCGATCTACGACATCCCGCGGGTGCTGCACGCCGAAGGCCTGGACGCCTACGTCGTACGCCGTCTCGGCCTGCCCTTCCGGGACGTCGACTGGACCGACTGGGACCGGTTGCTGCAGCGCGTCCACCGACCGGCCAAGCAGGTCACCGTCGCGCTGGTCGGCAAATACGTCGACCTGCCCGACGCCTACCTGTCGGTGAGCGAGGCCCTGCGGGCCGGTGGCTTCGCCAACGACGCGAAGGTCGAGATCCGCTGGGTGCAGTCCGACGACTGCGAGACCCCTGAGGGCGCCGCGAAGGTGCTCGCGGGCGTCGACGGGGTGCTGATCCCCGGCGGGTTCGGCGTCCGGGGGATCGAGGGCAAGGTCGGCGCGATCCGGCACGCCCGCACCCACGACGTCCCGGTGCTCGGCCTGTGCCTGGGCCTGCAGTGCATGGTCATCGAGGTGGCCCGGTCGCTCGCCGGTATCGAGAAGGCCAACAGCGCCGAGTTCGAACCGGACGGCCCGGACAGTGTCATCGCCACGATGGCCGACCAGCACGACGTCGTCGCCGGTGAGCGCGACATGGGCGGCACCATGCGCCTCGGCCTGTGGCCGACCGCCCTGGTGCGCGGGTCGGTCGCCCAGCGGGCCTACGGCGACGACCCGGCGACCGAGCGGCACCGGCACCGCTACGAGGTCAACAACGCCTACCGGCCGGCTCTGGAGGCCGCCGGATTGGTCTTCTCCGGCACCTCACCGGACGGCTCACTGGTCGAGATCGTCGAGCTGCCAGCTGATGTCCACCCGTTCTTCGTGGGGACGCAGGCCCACCCGGAGTTCCGCTCCCGGCCGACCCGCGCCCACCCGCTGTTCCGCGAGCTGGTCGCGGCGGCCGTCCGCCGGGCCGAGGGGCGGATGCTCCCGCTCTGAGCCTCGGCCGTCCTTGGGCGGCGATCGGGACGCTCCGTCGTACTTCCCGCGGCGATCTTGACGGAATTGTCGGCGACACGCCGCAAGGGGCGACCAGATCGTCAAGATCGCCGCAGGATGTCGGAGGCGAGCCGGGACGAATTCCGGCATTCTGCGCATATGTTGACGTGGGCCGGCGTACCGTCAGCCGGACCGCAGCCGACGAAAGGGCGCCCACCCGATGAGCAGACACCGCGTCGCCCTCGTCCTCGTCGCCTTGTCCCTGGGCACCGTCGGGGTAGCGACGCCGGCCCTCGGCGACGTGCTCCCGGGCATCCCCGGGATCCCGCCCGCGCCCGCTCCGCCCGCGCCCGCTCCGCCGGTCGTCCCCGCTCCGCCGGTCGTCCCCGGTGTGCCGACGGTGCCCAGGCTGCCGGCCCTGCCCGTCGTACCTGCGCTCCCGGGGTTGCCGAAGCTGCCGCCGCTCACCGCGCCGAAGGCGGGCGCGCCGCTCCCGGCCGCAGGTCCTGGCGCCTTCGGGGTGCTGGCCTTCGGTCACTTCGTCGACGACGGTCCCCGCGTGGCGGTGCAACACCTCAGCGCGCCGAAACCGGACTTCACGCTCCCCAGGCCCCTGCCGTACGACGTG
>JAYSQK010000149.1:0-2329 GCA_043721555.1 Frankiales bacterium | reverse complement strand
AAGCTGTGGCCAGCCCGCAGGAACTCAGCCTCGATGTTGCGAGCGCGCAGCGAGTACTGGCTCTGGTCCCCTCCTTCCCAACCGGCACGTGGGGCCGCGATGAATGCAAGACGGGAGACATGTGGAACTCCAATTCCCTCATCGCCTGGTTGCTTGCCCGAAGCGGTTACGACACCGACCTCATCACCCCACCTCCCGGGGGGAGGGCGCCGGGTTGGGCAGCCGGCTTGTCCGTCGCAGCAACGCAGCTGAGTCCGTCCTTGAGCCTGGTCGAACCCCGCAGGTGACGCCAAGGGAGGTCTGCCTGACCAGCCGGCTAGCGCCCCGCCGCCAGGCGCGCCGCCGCCACGGCGGCCTGGCCGAGGCTGATCCCGCCGTCATTGCACGGCACCTGCCGATGGGTGAGGACATCGAACCCCCCTCCTTCGAGGCGGTCCAGCACGCGGGTCAGCAGCAGTGAGTTCTGGAACACCCCTCCAGAAAGCGCAACGGTTGGCAGGTTGTGCTCGTCGCGCAACCGCTCGCAGACGGCTAGAACGACGTCCGCGAGGGCGTTGTGGAACCGGGCCGCGATCACGGCCACAGTCACCCCGGCGGCCAGGTCTGCCACGACAGCCCGGATGAGCACCGGCACGTCCACGATCGGACCGGAGACCGGCACCGGGTAGCTGCCCCGTTCGGTAGGGTCTGCCGCCTGCTCGAGCTCAATGGCGGCCTGACCTTCATAGGTCACGGCGTCCCGGAGGCCGAGGATTGCCGACACCGCGTCGAACAGGCGCCCGGCGCTCGAGGTCAGCGGCGAGTTCAAGCCGGCCCGCGCCACCGAGAGCACCTGCCCCCAGAGCGCCCCCTGTCGCTGCATCACCGCCAGTTCCGGCACGTCCCCCGCGAACGCCAGGTCCAGGTGTGCCGCCGCCATCCGCCACGGCTGCCGGGATGCAGCGTCCCCGCCGGGCATGGCAACCGGCGCCAGGTAGGCCTTTCGAGTGAACCCGTCGAGGTCGGCGATCAGGAACTCCCCGCCCCACGCCGTACCGTCGGTGCCGAGTCCCAGACCGTCGAATGCGACGCCGATGACGCGCGCGGCCGAGCCATTGTCGGCGAGGCACGACGCGATATGCGCGTGGTGATGCTGGACAGCCACCAGCTGTACGTCGGTCCGGCCCATCGTATACCTCGTAGACGGGTAGTCCGGGTGCAGGTCGTGCGCCAGCACGGCCGGGGCGACGTCGAGAAGCTCTGACAGATGGGCGATCCCGTCAAGATAGGACTGCATCGTCCGGAACTCGCCCAGGTCGCCGATGTGATGCGAAACGAAGGCCTGGCCCCCGCGCACCAGGGTGAAGGTATTTTTCAGCGCGGCGCCGCAGGCAAGGATCGGGACCGGTGCGGCAATCGGCAGCGGCACCGGGTTCGGCACATAGCCGCGGGATCGGCGGATCGGCACGACCCGGCCGCTGACGACCCTGACGACGGAGTCGTCGACGCGGGTCCGGATCGCGCGGTCGTGCCCAAGAAACGCATCCGCCACGCCGGCCAGGCGCTCGGTCGCGTCGTCGTCCGCAAAGGCGATCGGCTCGTCGGAAAGGTTGCCACTCGTCATCACCAAGGGTCCGTTGAAGGCCTCGAGCAGCAGGATGTGGAGCGGCGTATACGGCAGCATCAGCCCCAAGGTGCTGACCCCAGGCGCCACAGCTGATGCGATCGGGCTCGAGGGTCGCCGGGTGAGCAGCACGATGGGACGTGCGGCACTGGTCAGCAGGGCGAGCTCCTCAGGTCCGAGATGAGCCAGCTCGCGGGCGGCAGGAACGTCCCTGACCATCAACGCAAAGGGCCGATCTTCGCGGTGCTTTCTGCCGCGCAGGGCCGAGACGGCACGCGCCTGCGACGCGTCAACAGCCAGGTGGAAGCCGCCCAGACCTTTGACCGCAAGGATTTGACCGCGTCGTAAAGCAGCGGCGGCGCTGGCGACAGGATCCCCCGATGAACCGGGCATGATCAGCGACGGGCCGCAGGCGGGACAGCAGGTGGGCTCGGCGTGGAATCTGCGGTCGGCCGGGTCGTGATATTCGGCGTCGCAATTGGCGCACATCGGGAAGGCCGCCATCGTCGTACGCGACCGGTCATAGGGGACGGCTTGGACGATGGTGTAGCGGGGGCCGCAGTTCGTGCAGTTGAGAAAGGCATAGCCGAACCGGCGGTCGCCAGCGTCCTGCAGTTCGTGCAAGCAGTCGGCACAGGTCGCCGTGTCCGGCGAGACCTGAGCCAGGCGGGCCCCGGTGGCATCACTGATCCGCACCTCGAAGCCCACACCGCCGCGCGGAGGGAC
>JAYSQK010000148.1:0-4375 GCA_043721555.1 Frankiales bacterium | reverse complement strand
TCCTCGCGAGCCCTGTTCGGGGACGGCCTCGCGGTCGTCGGCGGGGCCTTCGCCGCGATGTACATGACTGCCGGCAGCGAGGTGCGGCGCAGCGTGACGACGACCACCTACACGGCGCTCTGCTACACCACCACCGCCCTCGTGCTTCTGGTCGTCTGCCTCGTCGGGGGCCAGTCCCTCAATGGCTACGCCGACGTCGACTGGGTCAAACTCATCGCGCTGACCGCGGGCGCCCAGCTGCTCGGGCACTCGTTGTTCAACGTGGTGCTCAAGACGACCAGCCCGACGGTCGTGAGCTTGTCGATCCTGTTCGAGATCCCCGGCGCCGCGCTGATCGCCGCGTTGTTCGTCAAGGGCCAGCACGTGCCACTGCTCGCGGTCCCGGCCGCGGTGCTGCTCGTCACCGGGCTCGCATTGGTCATCCGGGCCGGTGGTCGGTCGACCGAGCCGAGCGTCCCGGTCGAGTGAACCAGCAGCGGTACCGCCACTCGCGCGGGCGTGACCGGGGCCACACAGATCGGCTGGGCGACACCCCGGCCCCGGTGGGACACTTGCCCGCAACACGACCACCCGGCGCGGTGCGCCGACGTACCTAGGGAGACACATGGGACGCCTGGCAGCCACTGAGGGACTCACCGACATCCAGCGGGAGATCCTGTCGACCGTCCGCAGCTTTGTGGACAAGGAGATCCTGCCCTACGCAACCGATCTCGAGCACAAGGACGAGTTCCCCGAGGCCATCGTCGAGGGCATGAAGGAGATGGGCCTGTTCGGCCTGATGATCCCGGAGGAGTACGGCGGGCTCGGTGAGTCGCTGCTGACCTACGCCCTGGTCGTCGAGGAGATCGCCCGCGGCTGGATGAGCGTGTCGGGCGTGATCAACACCCACTTCATCGTGGCGTACATGATCAAGCAGCACGGCTCCGAGGAGCAGAAGAACCGGCTGCTGCCGCTCATGGCCGCGGGCGAGAAGCGCGGCGCGTTCTCGATGAGCGAGCCCGGCTGTGGGTCCGACGTTGCGGCGATCGCCAGCAAAGCGGTCCGGGACGGTGAGGACTACGTCCTGAACGGCCAGAAGATGTGGCTGACCAACGGCGGCCGGTCGAGCATCGTCGCGACGCTGGTCAAGACCGACGAGGGTGGCAGTTCGGTCTACAAGAACATGGCGACCTTCCTGCTGGAGAAGGAGCCCGGCTTCGGCACCCAGAACGGGCTCACGATCCCCGGCAAGCTGGAGAAGATGGGGTACAAGGGCGTCGAGACGACTGAGATGATCATGGAGGACGTCCGGGTGCCGGCGTCGACGATGCTCGGTGGCGAGGCCGGTCGCGGGCAGGGTTTCTACCAGATGATGGACGGCGTCGAGGTCGGCCGGGTCAACGTCGCGGCCCGTGCGTGCGGCATCTCGATCCGCGCCTTCGAGCTCGCGATCGCCTACGCCCAGCAGCGGGTCACCTTCGGCAAGCCGATCGCGCAGCACCAGGCGATCCAGTTCAAGCTCGCCGAGATGGCCACCAAGGTCGAGGCCTCACACGCCCTGATGGTCAACGCCGCCCGGCTCAAGGACGCCGGCAAGCGCAATGACGTCGAGGCCGGCATGGCCAAGCTGCTCGGCAGCGAGTACTGCTCCGAGGTCGTCCAGGAGTCGTTCCGCATCCACGGCGGCTACGGCTACTCCAAGGAGTACGAGATCGAGCGACTGATGCGTGAGGCGCCGTTCCTGCTGATCGGCGAGGGCACCAGCGAGATCCAGAAGACGATCATCAGCCGCGGGCTCCTCAAGGACTACCAGCTCAAGACCTGAGTGCCCACCGACCCGGACAGCCTGCTGCTGCTGGTCGAGGCGCACCTGCTGAGCGTCTTCGGCCAGGACAGCGGCCGGGCGGGGGTGTCCTTCCTCGGTACCGAGCGGATCGACGTCCTGCGGTTCGGGCCGGCCTCCGACGGGCTTGTCCGCTACGGCTCGCTCGGCATGTCCCGGCACCCGATGGGCGACCCCGGCGGCGAGCTTGTGCTGCCGACCGGCCCGCGGGCCGAGTTGCTGCTCTCGGTCAGCTCCCCGCAGGACTCCGTGCTGCGCCGGCTCGCTGTGCTCGCGGCAAGCCCTGCGGTCGAGGGTGTCGTCATTACGCCGGGCGCGGGGTTGGACCTCGGCGAGCCGCTGTGGGACGGGGCCCGGTTCACCGCGGTGCTTGTCGGTGAGCCGGGCGGGCTCGTACCCGACCTCACGCTCGACGACGACGAGCCGGTGCGCTTCCTGCCGCTGCTGCCGATGACCCCGTCGGAGGCCGCCTGGAAGCGGGTGCACGGCGCGCAGGCCCTCGAGCTGCGCTGGCTCGAGACAGGCACCGATCTGCGGGACCCGGACCGGGCGCAGGCACCTCTGGACAAGCCATGACCACGCTGGCCGCCCGGTTCCGGGCGCAGGCCGAGCAGTGCGGCCTGCACGGCTCACCGCTGACCGAGGCGCTGTTGTTCGGCGCAGCAGACGATCTCGACGCCGGTGGTCCGGTAGCCGATCTGCTCGAGCCACTGGCCACCGATCCGCCGGGCACGGTGCCCTCGCTGCGCTTCGCGGGGGCCCTGCACCGGCTGGTCCTGGAGCGGCGAGCGCCGGCGCTGGCCCTGTACTACCCGAGCGTCGGCGGCACCGCGCCACTCCGCGATCTGTGGCCCACGGCCCGGCGCGCGGTCCACGAGCAGTTGGCCGCCCTTCGCGGGATGGTGGCCCGGCCGGTCCAGACCAACGAGGTGGGCCGAAGTGCCGCGCTGTACGGCGGCCTGCTGCACATCGCCGCCACGACCGGTCTGCCGGTGCGGTTGCTCGAGGTCGGCGCCAGCGCCGGGCTCAACCTGCTGGTCGACCACTTCGCCTACCGGATCGGCGATGTCGTCCTGGGTGACCAGGCCTCGCCGGTCGTGATGGACCAGCCCTGGCAAGGACCGCACCCGGTCGGCAGCGTCCGGGTCGTCGACCGCCGGGGATGCGACCTGGCGCCGGTCGACCCGCTGACCACCGACGGCCGGCTCACGCTCACGTCGTACGTCTGGGCGGATCAGCTCGGTCGGCTCGAACGCCTGCGTGGGGCGCTCCAGGTCGCGGCCCGGCTGCCGGTGCAGGTCGAGAACAGCACGGCCGCAACCTTTCTCGCGAACGAGTTGGCCGTGCCCCGGCCCGCGGTGGCGACGGTGGTCTGGCACAGCGTGGTCCGGCAGTATCTCGCGCCCGACGAGCGCGACCGGGTCGACGGGGTGCTCGCGGCCGCCGGCGCTCGCGCCGATGACCAGGCCCCGCTGCATCGCCTGACGATGGAGCCGGAGCGGGTCGGGCAGGGGTCGTTCGATTTCCACCTCGAGCTCACCTCGTGGCCGGGCGGCGGCTCGCGGATCCTGGCCGACTGTCAGGGACACGGTCCACCGGTCCGGTGGCGCTAGCGTCGCCAGAACCACCTCGACCCAGGGAGCAACGACGTGCAGTTCGGCAGGTACTACGAGGAGTTCGAGGTCGGTGCGGTCTACAAGCACTGGCCGGGCAAGACCGTCACCGAGTACGACGACCACCTGTTCTGCCTGCTCACGATGAACCACCACCCGCTGCACCTCGACGCCAACTACGCGTCGACGA
The DNA here is from genome assembly GCA_043721555.1 of Frankiales bacterium. Classification (GTDB taxonomy): domain Bacteria; phylum Actinomycetota; class Actinomycetes; order Mycobacteriales; family SCTD01; genus JAYSQK01. The sequence continues at coordinate 750 of JAYSQK010000148.1, read as the reverse complement.
CGCAGCAGGGAAAGAACGTCGTCGTCGGCAACTACGTCTACTCGCTGCTGCTCGGCATGTCGGTCGCGGACGTCTCGGGCAAGGCGATCGCGAACCTCGAGGTCGAGTCGCTCAAGCATGTCTTCCCGACCTTCCACGGCGACACGATCTACGGCCAGACCGAGGTCCTGTCCAAGACCGAGTCCAAGAGCAAGGACGACCGCGGCATCGTCTACGTCGAGACCAAGGGCTACAACCAGGACGGCGTGCTGGTCTGCATCTTCCGGCGCAAGGTCATGATCCCCAAGCGGTCGTACGGCGAGGCGCACGGTGGCGACCAGCCGGGACGACCCGCCCTCGTGGAGCCGTGAGCGGCCGCGCTTGACCGCAGGTGTCGCAGGGCGGACCGTGCGAGCATGAGCGCTGAGCCGTGCTGCCCCCGCTGCTGGGTGCCGGTGCGCCCGCCGGGTCTGATGACCAGTGACTGGAACTGCCCCGACCACGGTCCGGTGGCGCCCTTCACCCGGGTCCCGCTGGGGTCGGTGCCGCAGGTGACCGCCCATGCCCGGGTGCCGCTGTGGTCACCGCTGCCGCTGATGCCCGGCTGGACGCTCACGGGGCTCGCGTTCGCCGGTGACGAGCGGACCGGGGCAGTGGCCACCGTTCTCGCGCTGTCCGGACCCTCGCCCCTGGGTGGCCCCGCTGACCTGCTGCTGGTCGCCGAGGAACCGGGGGTCGGCCTCGGTGCGCGGATGGCCGGCCTCGACGGGC
>JAYSQK010000147.1:0-3047 GCA_043721555.1 Frankiales bacterium | reverse complement strand
GACCATGCCGACGAGTGCAAGGAAGAAACCGAGTGGAAGCCGGGTGAAACCGAGCAGGTGCGACAGCGGTGACATTGGCAATAGCACCCCGACGGCCACCGTACCCAATGCGGCGAGAAGCAGTGGCCGGCTCGGTCGGCTGCGGATGAAGGGGCTGCGTCTGGTTCGGATCGCAAAGATCACCAGGGTTTGGGTCGCCAGAGACTCGGCGAACCAGCCGGCTCGGAACAGTGCCGGGCCGGCGTGGAAGACCCCGATCATGAGGGCGAAGGTCAGAAAATCAAACAGGCTGCTCAGTGGCCCGAACAGCAGCATGAACCTTCGAATGAAGCCGATGTCCCAATGCGAGGGAGCTTCCAGCTGTTCAGGATCGACGTGGTCAGTCGGAATCGTCAACTGACTCGTGTCGTAGAGCAAGTTGTTGAGCAAGATCTGGCTTGGCAGAAGCGGCAGGAAGCTCAGGACAGCCGAGGCCGCAGCCGCGCTGAACATGTTTCCAAAATTACTGCTGGTGCCCATCAGGACGTACTTGATGGTATTGGCGAAGATCCGCCGGCCCTCGGTGACACCGTCGGCGAGAACGCCGAGGTCCTTTTCCAGCAGGATGATGTCGGCTGCATCCTTGGCGACGTCGGTTGCGGAGTCGACGCTGATCCCGACGTCGGCGGCGTGCAGCGCCAAGGCGTCATTGACGCCATCGCCCAGGAAGCCGACGGCCCGGCCGCGGTGGCGCAGAGCGCTGATCAGCCGAGCCTTCTGCTCCGGGCTGACCCGGGCGAAGATCGTCGTTGTCGTACCCGCGGCGGTGACCTCCTCGTCGGTCATCCCCATCAGGTCGGCGCCGGTCAGTGTGCCGCTGGAGACCAGGCCAAGGTCGGCGCAGACCTTCTCGGCCACCAGCGGGTTGTCACCGGTGCAGATCTTGACCTCGATGCCAAGCTTCGCCAGGCGCTGCAGGGCGGCAGCAGCGGCCTCCTTAGGTCGGTCGAGAAAGATCAAAAATCCGGCGAGCACCAGGTCTTTCTCGGCGGCCGCCGTTGGTACCACAAGGTCGTCTGCCGGTCGCGAGGCGACGGCCACCACGCGGCCGCCGGCGGTGAACTGCGTGTGCAACGTTTTCTCGGCTGCATCAGGAACATCGGTGCAACGGGCCAGGACAGCCTCGGGTGCTCCTTTCACGATGAGCCGCGCCGCTCCATCGGGCCCACGGACAACTGCTGAGGTCATCTGGCGTTCGTGGTCGAAGGGAAGTAGGCCAGTCCGGACGTATCCGGTGGTGTCGTGAGCAACCCGATCAGGTGCCTGCCATAAGGCTGCGTCGAGCGGGTTTCCGCCGACCGCGTCGCCTCCTGTCGCAGGGTCGCTCTCGGTGGCGAGTAGCCCCAAGAACAGCGCGTTCCCATCCGCATTGCCGGCCACGTCGAGTGCTGCGACGAAGGTGATGCGGCCCTCGGTCAAGGTGCCAGTCTTGTCGGTGACGAGCACGTCCATGTCGCCGAGATCTTCGATGCAGACCAAACGCTTCACCAGCACCTTCCGCTTGGCGAGTTGGCGGGAGCCGGTGGCGAGGCTGGTGCTGACGACGGCTGGAAGCAGTTGGGGGGTGATCCCGACCGCAATCGCGAGGGAGAACAGCAGCGACTGCAGCAGCGGTCGTTGAAGGAGCAGGTTCGCGACAAAGATCATCGTTGTGAGGGCAATCGCGACCTGGAGCAGCAAGACCGAGAACTTCTTGAGCCCGAGTTGGAAGTCGGTCTCCGGGTGCCGCTCGCCGAGCCCGACGGCGATGCGCCCGAACTCCGCCTGTGCGCCGGTGGCCACAACGACGCCAGAACCACTCCCGGCGCGGATGATCGTGCCCATGAACGCACAGCAGGTCAGGTCGCCCAACGCAGAACCGGCGGGCACTGGGCTGGTGGACTTGTCAGTAGGCAACGACTCGCCGGTCAAGACGCTCTCGTCGCACTGCAGGCCAGTCGCCTCCAGCAATCGAAGGTCGGCGGGGACGACCTCGCCGAGGGAAAGCCGCACGACGTCGCCGGGGACCAGTTCGGTCACCTCGATTTGTGCCGCGACCCCGTCGCGCAGGGTGACCGCGGCGTGTGTCACCTGGGAGTGCAGCGCGTCGGTCGCGCGCTCAGCGCGGTACTCGTTGAGGAACCCGAGACCGATGCTGGCCACCAGGATGCTGCCGATCACCAGCGTGTCGATGCGTTGGCCGAGAAAGAAACTGATAAACGCTGTGACGGCCAAGAGAACAAGCACGGGGCTGTGCAGTTGGCGAGCCAAGACCTTCAGCGGCTGAGCGTGATGACTACGCACTGCATTGGCCCCAAATCGACCCAGGCGATCAGTGGCGTCGCTGGTGGTCAGGCCGGTCGCCCTGGTGGCAAGGGCGCCGAGGACCACGTCGATCGCGACGGCCCCAGCGTCGGAGACCGTCATTCGCGCAAGCGCCTCCGCAACAGTCCCGGCCGGGAACGGCATCCCTCCGGCCGGCGGCGGTTGACCAGGGCTGGTGAGCGTCATCGCGAGATGTCTGACCGGCCTGCCGCGGGTGCGTCCGGCGTCGCGATCTGCAGTTCCTGGTGGGCCCGGTCAAGTGTGTTGCGCACCAGTGCTCCCTGGTCCTTAAGGTCGGCGTCGGCGGGCCGTCCTGTTTGAGCTGCTGGGGGACCGTGACCCACATCCTCTCAGACAAGGCGGCTGAGACTCCTCTGCCGAGAACGTAGCTCCCAGGAGTAGTCCCACACCTGGTCTGTTGGTTGTGTCGCCAGCGGCCCGCACAAGCGACGCAAGCCAGTTCACCGTCAGGTTGTCGGGGTAGCAACGGGCGCTGGGACCGCGAGGGGCGGCCGGTTCCGCGCGGTTCGTGGTGGCACAAGCCGGACGCTGCGTGAGCATGGCTGAGACGCGCGCCGGCCCCGACGGAACCGTCGAGTTGGGCTTCGCACTGTAGGTGCCCGGGCGGGGGCGGGCAATGCCACCGCAGCCGCGAGATCACCCGCAATGTGGGCGCCCACGACCGCCGGGACAATGATGACTTT
>JAYSQK010000146.1:0-1615 GCA_043721555.1 Frankiales bacterium | reverse complement strand
TCCCTGTACGACGTCGTCCGCGGCGGTCGCGAGCAGGAAGGCGCCGACCACGCGGGCACCGACCTCCTGCGGGAACTGCCGGGCCCAGGCCATCAGGGTCATGCCGCCCATCGAGTGCCCGAACAGCACCACCGGGCCGTTCGGCGCGGTCGCGGCAAGGACGGTCTGCAGGTCGCGGCCGAGCTGGTCGAAGGTGGCGTGCCGCCAATGACCGCGGCCGGACAGCCCGTGCCCGCGCTGGTCGTAGAAGACCAGCCGGGCGACCCCCTGCAGCGTCTCCCGCTGCAGCGCGAACTCCCCGAGCTGCGCGGTGAAACCGTGCGAGAACACGATGGTCAGGCCGGTGCCGCCCTCGTCGATCTCGACGTGCAGGGGCGTGCCGTCGTCGGCGATCACTGCGCCGGGCCAGGCGTGCTCGACCGGGCGGCGGCGCAGGCCGAGCAGCACGAGCAGGGCCAGAAACAGGCGCTTCATGGTCACTCCCATCGGAAGGCGCGGCCGGCCGCGACGAGGGCGAGCACCGCGCAGACGGCGAGGGCGAGCAGGTCGCGCCTCGGAGCCCCATGCCCGGCCAGGACCGAACGAAGCCCGCCGGACAGCGCGGCGGTCGGCAGCAGACCTAGCACCGATGAGGCGGCCCCGAACTGGCTGAGCGGGAACACCACCCCGCCGAGCAGCAGCAGGACGAACCAGATGAGGTTGGCGGCGGCCAGGGTGGTGAGCCCGCGAAGGGTCCCGCCGAGCAGCAGCCCCAGCCCGCTGAAGGCCGCTGTGCCCAGCACGACGAGCGCCAGCAGGGCAATCGGCGAGCCGTGTGGGTGCCAGCCGAGGGCCAGCCCGACCAGGGTGATCGCCATCAGTTGCACCAGCTCGACCAGGAGCACCCCGAGGGTCTTGGCCGCGAGCAGCACCGATCGGGGGAGCGGGGTCGCACCGAGCCGCTTCAGTACGCCGTACTGGCGCTCGAACCCGGTCGCGATGGCCTGGCCGGTGAAGGCGCTCGACATGATGGCCAGGGAGAGCACCCCCGGGACGAAGAAGTCGACCCGGCGACCGGTGACGGCGACGAACGGCACCAGAGTGAGCACGACGAGCAGGCCCAGCGGGATGATCATGGTGAGGAGGAACTGCTCGCCACCCCGCAGTGCCAGCAGCAGCTCGGCGCGGGTCTGCGAGCGCAGCATCCGGCCCACCGGGGCGGCTCCCGGTCGGGGCGTGAGCGTCCCCGATGCCCAGGCGGTCACGTCCGCAACTCCCGGCCGGTGAGGTCGAGGAAGACGTCCTCGAGGCTCTTCTGCTCGACCTTGAGATCCTGGGCGAGGACGCCGTGGGTGGCGCACCAGGCGGTGACGGTGGCCAACAGCTGCGGGTCGACGGGGCCCTCGAGCAGATACTGCCCGTCCGGCGACTCCTTGCCGATGCAGCCCTCGGGCAGGGCCTGCAGGAGCAACTCGAGGTCGAGGCCGGGCCTGGCCCGGAAGCGCAGCTGCCCGGTCGCGCTGTGCCGGGTGAGCTCGGCGACCGTGCCGCCCGCCACCAGCCGGCCGCGGTCGACGATGACGACGTCGTCGGCCAGGTGCTCGGCCTCGTCCATCAGGTGGGTCGTCAGCACGAC
>JAYSQK010000145.1:0-2648 GCA_043721555.1 Frankiales bacterium | reverse complement strand
TGGGTTGGGCCAACAAAGCCGCCGCCACCGGTTGGCACAACGCGCTGTTTCTGTTTCACCGCGGCATGATCGAGGCCGCGATGGGCAACCGGGTCGCCGCCAAGGCCGACCTGGCGAACGCGCTCGCGCTGAACCCGCACTTCAACGTGCTGCAGGTCCCGCTCGCCCGGCAGACCCTGGCCCGGCTCCGCTGAGCCGGATCAGCTCAGGATGTCCTTACGGCTGAAATGTCGAAAGGCCAGCAGCAGCGGCGCCACCACCCAAGGCAGCATCTGGAGCAGCCCCTTGGTCATCTGCCCGGTGTTCACCGGGTCGACGAGCAGGTCCAGCCAGGCCAGCCAGTAGTGCGTCGGCAAGCCGCTGCGCAGCGATCCCAGGGCGGTGACCTGATCGAGGATCTCCGAGACGACGACCAGCACCACCGCCCCGCCGACGGCTGACAACGGCGCATCGGTCAGCGTCGAGAACCAAAAGGCCAGCGCGACCACCACAGCCTGCGTCGCCACGACGTACGCCGTAGCGAGGGTGAGCCTGGACAGGCCGGTGTTGACCCCGAGCGCACCGGCGAGCGGGGTCTGGACGGCGGACCAGCCGAAGGCGACCGCACCCATCGCGAGGGAGACCACCGGCACGAAGACAACCGCCGCCGCGGCGTAGGCGCCGGCGACGACGAGCTTGGTGCGCAGCAGCCGGGCCCGCGGGATCGGCCGGGTCAGCAGGTAGCGCAATGACCCCCACTGCGCCTCGCTGGCCACCGCGTCACCGGCGAACAGCGCGACCACCACGACGAGCAGGAACTGCGAGGTGGCGAGCAGCATGAACAGGGCGAAGTTGAGCCCGCTGGAGCTCGCCACGTCGACCAGTTGCGGCTGGCGGCCATCCGGGGCTGGGCTGCCGTTGACGACGAGCGCGACGAGCACGACGGCCGGGATCGCCAGCAGGGCCAGGAACGCATAGAGGGTCCGGCGGCGCTTGGCCTGCCGCCGGACCTCGACCCCGATCACGGCTGCCCCAGCAGCTCGAGGAAGACGTCCTCGAGCCGGCGGCGGGCGGCGAGCCCCTCGACGGCGACCCCGGCCCCGACCAGCTCGGCCACCAGCCCGGCCCGGCTGATGCCGTCCAGGTCGACCATCAGCCCCCCGTCGACGGCCTCGACCGAGCGCACCCCGGCAAGGGCCCGAACGACCGGCAGCGCGGCAGCGGGATCGCCAACGTCGACCCGGATCGCGCCGTCGCCGCTGAGCATCTGTTCGACCGTCCCCGCGGCAACGACCTTGCCGCGGCTCATCACCGCGACGTGCGAACAGGTCTGCTCGACCTCGGCCAGCAGGTGCGAGGAGACCAGCACGGTGCGACCGGTTGCGGCGATCCGCTGCAGCACCTCGCGAACCTCCTTGATCTGCGGCGGGTCGAGCCCGTTGGTGGGTTCGTCCAGGACGAGCAGGTCGGGGCGGCCGAGCATCGCCTGGGCGATCGCGAGCCGCTGCCGCATCCCCTGGCTGTAGGTCCGGGTCGGCCGGTCGATCGCGTCCCCGAGACCGGCCAACTCGAGCGCCTCCTCGACGTAGGAGCCTGCCATCGAGGGTGCTGTCGAAGTCCAGTAGAGGGTGAGGTGCTCCATCCCGGTCAGATGCGGCGGCACGCCGGGACCCTCGATGAACAGCCCCACCCGGGACAGCACCGCGGCGCCGGAGCGGACCGGTCGGCCGAACAGCCGCACCTCCCCCGCCGAGGGGGTGATCAGCCCGGCCAGCATCCGCAGGACGGTGGTCTTGCCGGCGCCGTTTGGCCCGAGCAGGCCGAGCACCTGCCCTTGTTCGACGACCAGATCGACACCGTCGACGGCCCGGAAGCCGTCCGCGTAGGACTTGGCCAGGCCAGTGATCACGATCGGCGGCACGTCGTCGTCGCCGAGGTCAGGGGCCTTGCGACGCCGGGCCAGCACCAGGGCCGCAACCGCCAGCAGCCCCAGCACGATCAGGGCGACGACCAGCGCGAGCGTGCCGTAGCCGCCACCACCGGTGACCGGCCGCAGCGGCAGTTGCAGCGCCGACGCCGGGTCGAGCCCGATCGTGTACGACGCGGGAGCCGCTGGCCCGGCGTACGCCAGGTCGGTGGTGGAGAAGGCGATCCGGACCCGGTGACCGGCCGGGAAGACGTGCGCCAGGGCCGGCAGGGTGATCGTCACCGCGCGACCGGCGGACCCGATGGCATCGATCCGGACCGGGGCGACCTGACCGCCGGGCAGGCTGGCGGCGCCACCCGGCGAGACGTCGAAGAGCTTGGCGAACAGCACCGCCGACCCCGTCGTCGAGCGCACCGTCACGGTGACCTGCCCGGCGCCGAGCAGCTCGCGGCCACGCGGCAGCGGCGCGCTCTGCCACGACGCCGTCTGCCCCGGGACATCAAGGCCCAAGCCGGCCGCGGCGCCACCGAGCGCGCCGGCACCCGGCACGCTGCTGATCGAGGCGGGCCGGCCACCGGGCGGGTTGGCCACCGGTTGCTCGACCGCACCCCGCACCGCGAGCCGGCCGGCGCCGGCTGCCGGTGGCAGGGCCCGGGCCGAGCCGTCCCCGCCCGTCGAGCGGTGCCAGCGAAAGACCGGTCCGGTGCCGACCGAGGCATCCCGTCGCAGCCAGCGGGCCAGC
>JAYSQK010000144.1:0-4318 GCA_043721555.1 Frankiales bacterium | reverse complement strand
GGGTGCGCAGTACCGGGCCGTCTTCACCGATCCGATCGGCATGGCGACCACGGCGCCGGCCACCCTGACCGTCACGGCCGACCCGGGCAGCGGGACCGCGGGGCTCTACCACCCGCTCCTGCCGTCCCGCATCCTCGACACCCGCTTGGCGCACGCCCCGGTGACCGCCGCCGCCGATCGTCGCGTGCCGGTGTTAGGGGTCGGCGGCGTCCCCACCAGCGGGGTTGCAGCCGTGGTCCTCGGCGCCGTCGTGGCCCTGCCAGCGAGCGCGGGCGACCTGGAGATCTTTCCGACCGGCCTGCGGCCAAGCCCGCGCACCTCCAACCTGAACTGGCCGGCGCGGCGTACGGTCGCCAACTTGGTGACCGTCCCGGTCGGTGCGGGCGGCACCGTTGCCCTGTCTACCTCCGCCCCGTCGACCGACGTGGCCCTGGACGTCGTCGGCTGGTACGGCGACAGCAGCAACCACGGTGGCGCGCGCTACACCCCCCTCACCCCCAACCGGATACTCGACACCGGTGACGGCAGCGGCAATGTCGCGGCCGGCGCCGACCGACGGGTCGTGCTGCGCGGCGTCGCCGGGGTGCCGACCAGCAGCGACGTCACCGCCGTCGTCCTCAACCTCACCGTGCTCGGGGCGCAGGGCCCGACCGACGTCGAGGTGTATCCGACGGGCGCGCCGCCCCGTGCCCGCACGAGCAATACCAACCTGGTCGCCGGGCAGACGGCGTCGGTGGCCGTGGTCGCCACCCTCGGCGCGGACGGCAGCGTCCAGGTCTCGGTCGCGCGCGGGACCGTCCGGGCCCTGGTCGACGTCGTCGGCTACTACTCCGCGGCGGGGGACCGGTTCGTCCCCCTGGCGCCGGTCCGGGTGGTCGACCGGACGCCCGTGCGGGGGGGCAGCGACCAACGGGTGGTCCTCGCCGGTTCGAACGGCCTGCCGGCCGACGCCGACGCCGTGCTGCTCAACCTCACCGGGGTCGGCGCGAGTCGCGACCTCGACGTCCAGATCTCACCGGCGGGTGATCCACCGGCCCGGCGTACCTCGGTCCTCAACCTCCGCCCCGGCCAGGCCGTCCCCAACCTCGTGGTCACCCGCCTGGGTGCGGGTGCCGCTGGGCTGTCGGCCAGCATCGGCGAGGTCCGGCTGATCCTCGACGCGCTCGGCTACTTCACCAGTCGGTGAGCGAGAACGCCGGAGCTGGCCGGCGCGATCGGCAGCGGATGGGCGCCGGGCAGCGCCCAGGACAGCGACGGGGCCAGCGCCGACTCCCAGGAGTAGAAGGTGTGGTGACCGTGTGGCTGGCCGACCAGTGCGTCGTACGGTCGGCGCCAGTGGTGCCGGGCGAGGCCGGTCCAGAACGAGGTCGTCTGCTGGAGCGCATCGCGGTCGTCGAGCCCGGCCAGCAGGTACAGGTCGATCGGTTCGGGCCGGCGGTGCGCGATCCACCAGTCCGGGCTGTGCTGCAGGCGATCCATCGTGGAGTGCCACAACCCCCGCGCGTACCGGTCGTCGAGGGCGTGCGCGTAGCCGTCCAGGCTGACGGCTCGGCCGTAGACATCGGGGTGGCGGACGGCGAGGTCGAGCGCGCAATAGCCGCCGGTCGAGTAGCCGATGCTGGTCCAGCGGGTCGGCGCCGTACGGAATGTCGCGGTCACGAAGGCGCGGACGTCCCGGACGAGAAAGGTTTCGTCGGCTTTGCCGTCGGCGGTGTTCGTGCATTCCAGCGACCGGGCGAGCCCACCGTTGGTGTCCGGGACGACCACGATCGCCGGCGCGACCCAGCCGTTTCTGATGGCCCGGTCCAGCTGCCGGTCCAGCTGGAGGCCGTTGATCCAGTCGCTGGGGCGGCCCGGGCTGCCTTGGAAACCCTCCACGACCGGGAACGACGTCCGGGTGTACGCCGGGTCGCGGTACTGCGGCGGGAGGTAGACGAAGGCCCTTCGGCTCGCCAGGTGAGCCCGGGGGGCGGGGATCTGCAGCTGGAGCAGCGTGCCGCGGGCTAGCCGCCGGCTGCCGGCCGGCAAGGGGGCGACGGCAGCCTGCACCCCCGCCGAACCGACGTGCACCAGGTCACGGCTCGACCGGCCGAACACCTCGCCCCACGAGCGGTAGAGCCCGTAGTGCCGGTTGACCCCGGCCGCGACACCGCCGAGCAGGCACAGCATCGCGAGCCCCAGGCTGCCCCAGCGCAGGACACCGGTGCAGCGCACCACGGCGACGACACCGAGCACGACGAGCGCGGCCAACACGACGAGGAGCAGGAGTCCGGTCAGTGCCACGACGACCTCCTGCCCGGGGCCGGTTCCGGGTTCCAGCGCAGCATGATCGGTGGCACCTGAACGCAGCATGACCAGCCGCCGGGGGCGGTCCGCGGAGTGTCCCGGCGGGTCGCCGGCGCCGGGTCGGCTAGGTTGCGGGTGCTGCAAGCGACAGCCTGTCGAAGGACAGGCGGCTCGCGGCACCGCCGAGTCATTGGCCGCGCGAGCGGTCTGAGCCGGGGACCCACCGTCCCTGGGGCGAATCGGCGCGTGCACGGTCGACCGACCGGGCTCGCGCCGTAGGGCAGCTTCAGCCCGAGCCCGTCAGCTAACCCGGTAGGCGGCTGAGGAAGAAAGGCTCCGCGCTGTGGCGCGTCCCACCCCGACCTGGTCCCACCGTGCGCGCCGACGCTGGTCGGTGTCGGCCACCGTGCTGGTCGCCTGCGCAGCGCTGATCACCAGCGGCCTGGCGCTGCCGGCCTCGGCCGACATCAACCAGCAGATCAAGGCCAGCCAGGCTGAGCTCGACCGGCTGCAGAGTCAGGCCGAGGCAGCTGCCGAGCGGTACAACGCCGGGCGGATCGCCGTGGCCAAGGCAGCGCAGCGGGCCAAGGTCGCGCAGGCGGCGCTGGTCCGGCAGGACGCCGTCGTGTCACGGTTGCGCGGGCAAGCCGGCGTCTTCGCCGCCCAGGTCTATCGCTCCGGGGCCGGCGGACTCGATGTCACGGTCCTGTCCAGCAAGGCTGGGCCGAGCAACCTGCTGGACCGGCTGGGCACCCTGGACCGGGTGGCCCGCGGCCAGACCGAGGTGATGCAGTCCCTCGCCGTGGCGCGGCATCAGCAGGCCGGCGCGGCCGCCGAAGCCCACGCGGCCGTCGGTGACGCCACCCACGCACTCGCCGGGTTGCGGCGGGACAAGGCGCAGGTCGAGCAGGCGGCAACCCGCGCACAGGCGATCCTGCGCGACCTGCAGGTCAAGCAGGCCGCGATCATCAAGGCGGCCAAGGACGCAGCGGCCCGCCGGGCCGCTGAGGCGCGGGCCGCCCAGCTGCAGGCTCAGGCCGACGCCAACGCGCGCGCCCTGGCCGCCTTCGTGAGCCAGCCTGCGCAGGTCGTCGCGGACCGCGTCGGCCAGAACACGGCAAGCCGTGACGGGAGCAGTCGCGGCGCGACCGCGCCGGCTCCGGCACCGGCCCCACAGCCGGCACCGGCGCCGGTCCGGCGCAGCGGCAATGCCGCGCAGATCGCGGTGGCGACGGCGATGGCCCAGCTCGGCAAGCCCTACGTCTGGGCAGCGGCCGGACCGGACACCTTCGACTGCTCCGGCCTGACGATGTTCGCCTACGCCGCGGCGGGGATCTCGATTCCGCACTACACCGGGGCGCAGATCAACATCGGCCGGCGGGTCTCCTGGGGTGAGATGCAGCCGGGCGACCTGATCTTCTTCGGCGCGGACCTGGGCCACATGGGCATGTACATCGGCGGTGGCCAGATGATCCACGCGCCGCACACCGGTGACGTCGTGAAGATCAGCTCGCTGTCCGGCTACTACCAGAGCAACTACGCCGGCTCGGTGCGCGTCGTCGGCTGAGGCCGTGTTCAGGTAGGGATCAGGTTCGGAGCGGCACCCTGCTCAGCAGGAGGTGCCGTGGCCCTGCACTGCTGCTGTGACCGATCACCCGGCGCGACGCCGTGACGCTGACGGCCACGCCCGCGTCGTACGCCGGGGGAGTGCTCGCCCTCGCACCGCCGACGCGGTCCTGGCGACGGGTGGCCGCCCGCTACGGCGGGCTCGTCCCGGTGGCCGTGGCTGCCGCGCTGACCCTGCCGTTTCTGCAGCGGAGCCCACTGTGGGCCGACGAGGCGGACAGCGCGTCGGCGGCGCTCCGGCCGCTGGGCGCGCTGCTGCGCCTCCTGCGGCACCAGGACGCACCGCTGGCCGCCTACTACCTGATGTTGCACGGCTGGCTCCGGCTGGTGGGCACGTCGGCGTGGTCCATCCGGTTGCCATCCACGTTGGCGCTGCTCGCCGCCGTCGCGCTGACCACCAGGCTCG
>JAYSQK010000143.1:0-1936 GCA_043721555.1 Frankiales bacterium | reverse complement strand
CGGTCCGGGGTGACGCCACAGAGGTAGGCCCGCTCGCAGCCGGCGGCCTGCCAGTCGAGCTGGCCGGGCGCGTGCGCATCGGTGTCGATCGCCACCATGCACCCGGCCTCCAGCGCCAGCTTGAGCAGCCGCTTGGGCGGGTCGAGCCGCTCGGGCCGGCTGTTGATCTCGACCGCCACCCCGAAGCGCGCGCACGCGGCGAAGACCACCTCGGCATCGAAGGTCGACTCGGGCCGGCCCTTGCCGGTCACCATCCGTCCGGTGCAGTGCCCCAGCACATCGGTGTGCGGGTTGCTGACCGCGGCCACCAGCCGGGCGGTCATCTCCTCCCGCGGCATCCGCAGCGCGCTGTGCACGCTCGCGACGACGAGGTCGAGCTCGGCCAGCAAGGCGGGTTCCTGGTCGAGCGAACCGTCGAGGTTGATGTCGCACTCGACGCCGGTCAGCAGTCGGAACCCGTCCAGCCGCTCGTCGAGCTCTCGGACAACGCCGAGCTGTTCCCGTAGCCGCTCCGGGGACAGGCCGCGGGCCACCTTGAGTCGCGGTGAGTGGTCCGTCATCACCAGGTAGTCGTGCCCGAGACCCCTTGCGGCCAGGGCCATCTGCTCGATCGACGAGCCACCGTCACTCCAGTCCGAGTGCGCGTGGCAGTCACCCTTCAAGGTGGCCCGCAACGCCGCCGCACCCACCCCGACCGGGGTGTCGCCCAGGGTCTGCACCCGCCGCAGGTAGACCGGCTCCTCACCGCCGAGTGACTCCACGACGACCTGCGCGGTCACCTTGCCGATGCCGGTCAACTCGATGAGCGTGCCGGCCCGCACCCGGGCCTGCAGCTCGTCAGCCGGGATGCGGTCCACGACCGCGGCCGCCGTCCGGAACGCCTGCACCCGGTACGACGGCTCCGCGGCCCGCTCGAGGCAGAAGGCAATCGCCCGCAGGTCGGCCGCCGGGTCCCTGGGCGGCGGGTCGCTCATCCGGACGCCGGCCGGTAGACGACCAGGGGTCGCTCGGCAGCCCGCAGCAGCAGGTGGGCCGGGCCGGCGCCGACCTCCCCGTCCCGGGCGATCCGCAGGCCGCCCTGCCGCGAGCGGACGGGCAGCCGGCCGACGGCCCGCTGCTCGTAGACCCGGCTGCGGCCGAGCCGACCGGTCATGACGGCCAGGACCAGCCGGACCCGGGCGAACGGCACGTCCGCGTCGATCAGCCGGACGTCGATGCAGCCGTCGTCGAGCCGTTCGCGCCAGCTCGGCGCGAAGCCGGCCGGGTGGTAGTGCCCGTTGCCGGCGAACAGGGTCCACAGACGGCGGTCCTGGCCGTCGACCTCGACCCGGACGGACTCGGCCCGGCGGAGCACCCGGGCCAGGGCGAGCGCCAGCGCCGGCCACTTGCCGATCCGCTGCTCGTGCCTCTCCCGCTCCCGCACCAGTTCGGGGTAGACCCCGAGCGCGAAGGTGTTCAGGAAGTACAACCCCTTGCCGTCGACGGCGGCGCTGCCGACGGCGACCCGGACGGCGCTGCCGGTTCGGACCGCCTCGACGATGTCCTCGAGGCCGGCCAGCGCGCCCGCGCCGAGCTCGGCCGCGAAGTGGTTGAGGGTGCCCCCTGGCAGCACGACCAGCGGCAGCCCGGCGTCCAGGGCGATCCCGGCCGCCTGGTTGACCGTTCCGTCACCGCCCATCACCCCGAGCACGGTCGCGCGCCCCGTTGCCTCGGTCAGGCCGGCCGTCACGTCGGCGCCGTCCCCACAGCGGACCACTTCAGCCAGCGGCAGCAGCCGGGCCAAGGTCTGCTCGACCGTGTCGGCGCGGTCCCCCGACCCGGCCCGCTCGTTGACGATGACGACGAGGCCGGCGCCGTCCGGCAGCGCCGGCGCCTCGATGCTGGCGTGCTGCGCCACGGCGGGGACATCCGGTCGGACGGGCCAGACCCGGCGTAC
>JAYSQK010000142.1:0-10545 GCA_043721555.1 Frankiales bacterium | reverse complement strand
GTCGACCTCGCAGATGTGTTCGGGCTGCTCGCCGACCCGGGGCGGCTGCGGCTGCTGGTCGCGCTCCTCGAGGGTGAGATGTGCGTCTGCGACCTGGCGGCAGCGTCGCGGCAGTCCGAGAGTGCCGTCAGCCACGCCCTACGGCTGCTCCGGGCGCACCGCGTCGTACGCGCCCGCAGGTCTGGTCGGATGACGTTCTACAGCCTGGAGGATGCCCACGTCCGGGTCCTGCTCGATCTGGCGCTGACGCACGTCGGGCACACCGACGCCATGCACCCCGAGCGCACGTGAGCGCCCACGGCGACCAACCACATCACGACGCGGACCGACGCCTGGACGCGCACGGCGCGTCATCTGCCGGGCACCATCACGGCGTCAGCAGGGACGCGGACCGCAGGCTGCTGAGCATCGCCCTCGGCCTGATCGTCGGCTTCCTGGGTGTCGAGGTCGTCGTGGGCCTGCTCGCGCACTCCCTCGCGCTGATCGCCGATGCCGGGCACATGCTCACCGACGCCGCCGCGATCGGCCTGGCGCTCATCGCGATGCGTCTGGCAGCGCGGCCCGCAAAGGGCGCGTTCACCTATGGCCTGCGACGGGCCGAGATCCTGTCCGCCCAGGCCAACGGCTTGACGCTGCTCCTGCTCGCTGTCGTGTTCAGCGTCGAAGGCGTCCGCCGACTGTTCGACCCACCGACGGTCCGCGGCGGCCTGGTGCTGGGGACGGCGCTGCTGGGCATCGTCGTCAACCTGGCCGCCGCGTACGTCCTCAGTCAGGCGAACCGGCAGAGCATGAACGTCGAGGGCTCGTTCCAGCACATCCTGACCGACCTGTACGCATTCGCGGGCACAGCGATCGCCGCCGGGGTCATCCTGGCGACCGGCTACCAACGTGCGGACCCGATCGCGACGCTGCTCGTCGCCGCGCTGATGCTCAAGGCCGGCCTCGGGCTGGTCCGGGACTCCGGCCGGGTGTTCCTGGAGGCCGCACCGCGGGGGCTCGACCCGAACCGGGTGGAGCTGGCGATCCTTGCCACCCCAGGCGTGGTCGGCGTTCACGAGCTGCACGTGTGGGAGGTCACCAGCGGGTTCCCGGCACTGTCCGCGCATGTGCTGGTCAACGCGGCGTGCGATTGCCACGGCAGCCGGCAGGACCTGGAGGCGATGCTGTCCGCGAGGTTTGGCATCGATCACACCACCTTGCAAGTCGACCACCGCGACGAGCACGGGCACGCCGACACCGACCAGCAGCCGCACGCCGGTCACCCGATTGGCATGGGTGCGACCGGTGACCACGACCACCCGAAGCGCTGCTGATGCCGGTCGCCGTCCCGGTGCCCCGTGATGCCGGATGGCACCGCGCGGCCCACCATGCCCGCACGTTGAGTTGGGCGAGTCTGGCCTGGATGACCGTGGAAGGCGCCGTCGGTCTGTACGCCGGGGCACGCGCGAGCTCGGTGAGCCTGGTCGGCTGGGCCCTGTCGTCGGTCGTGGAGGGCCTCGCGAGCGTTATCGTGATCTGGCGGCTGACCGGCACCCGCACGCTGAGCGAGACCTCCGAGCGGAGCGCGGAGCGGGCAGTCGCGGTGTCGTTTTGGCTCCTCGCGCCGTACGTCGCGGTCCAGGCGGCGCACGACCTGCTCACCGGTCGGCAGGCAACCGGCAGCCGTCTCGGTATTGCGCTGACGCTGTCCAGCGTCATCATCATGCCGCTGCTCGGCAGGGCAAAGCACCGTCTTGGCCAGCGTCTCGGCTCAGGCTCGACGTCCGGAGAGGGGACGCAGAACATGCTGTGCGCCTACCTCGCCGGCGCGGTCCTGGTCGGGCTGCTCACGAACAGCCTGCTCGGCGCATGGTGGCTCGACCCGTTGATTGCCCTCGGAGTGGCCGCCGTCGCCCTGCGCGAGGGCCGCGCGGCATGGCGTGGAGAGGCTTGCTGCTGACGCTTGCGTCGTTGGTCGGGCCGAGGGCCCGGTTGCCTGGAGCAAGCCAAGACCATCGGTCGGTCAAGGTCCGTCAAAGGTCTTAGGGCGACGCTGGCCCGGCCCACGTGCGCACCCGGACACCGCGGGTCAGGGAGGTAGCGCAGGTGCGGATTCGAACGCAAACCTCCCTGGCCAGCCGGTTGGGCGCCGTCGGCCTCCTCGGGGTGCTGCTCGGTGTGGTCGTGCTGATCGCCGCGCTGATCGCCTTCGGTCACGTCCATGGCTCGCAGGGGGCTGCGGCGCTGATCGGTCAGGCCCAGCGCTTTCATCAGGACGCCGACCAGGCACACGACGCATTGCACGCCGACGTGCTGGCGGTCCTGCGGGCCACGACCTCCGCTGACCCGGGGGCGCTCGCACAGGCTGAGCTGACTCTTCGGGCCGATGTGCAGACCTTCCGGGTCAATGTCGAGCGAGCCCAGGGGCTGTCCCTGCCGCCCCCGCTTTCCCGGGCACTTGTGTTGCTTCACCCAGCGTTGGATGCGTACGCCGACCACGCAGTGCGGCTCGGGGACCGCGCCTCATCAGGTCCCGTCCCGACCGCGCGCGACCTCGCAGCCTTCCAGGACGAGTTCGGTCGCCTGGCGCGTTCCCAGGCCCAGGTGACCGACGAGCTTGCCAAGGCCGGAGCAGACACGCAGGCCCGCGCAGCGCATACCCAGGGCAGCGCGGAGGCCGCGGTCGTCACCGCCGCCGGGATCGCTCTTGCCGGGTTGCTGGGGATGACCGTGGCGCTCCGCCGGATGGGCCGGCGGCTCAGCGTCGTGATGAGCCGTGAACGCCAGGTCGCCGAGACGCTGCAACGCAGCTTGCTGCCCGACGTGCTCCCAACACTGCCCGGTGCCCGGCTGGTTGGGCGGTTCCGGCCGTGTGCCACCGGCGCGCAAGTCGGCGGCGATTGGTACGACGCCATTCCACTGTCGCCCGGTGACATCGCCCTCGTCATCGGCGATGTCACCGGGCATGACATGGCTGCCGCCTCGGCCATGGGCCAGGTCCGGAACGCCTTACGCGCGTGGGCGTTGGACGACCTGGCGCCGGCCGGCGTGCTGACCAAACTCAACGACCTGCTGTTCACCTTCAACGCCGAGCACTGCGCGACCTGCGTGCTGGTCAAACTCTCGCTGGCGCCGGCCGAGCCCTCCGGTCCGGTCACCGTCTGCGTGGCGAACGCGGGGCACTGCCCACCGCTGACCATCTCACCCCGCGGCGAGGTCGCGTTCCTCGACGAGCAACGACCCCTCCCGCCGTTGGGCGCGGTCCGCGGCGTGCGCTTCTCCGAATGCAGCTACCTCTTGGAACCAGGTTCCACGCTCCTGCTCTACACCGACGGCCTGATTGAGCGCCGCGGCGAAACGCTCGACCGCGGTCTCGATCGGCTTCGCACGGCGGCAATGACCGCAGCCCGCGCAGGCACAGTCGACGGCGACATCCTGTGCGACGAGTTGCTGGCCACGCTGTTCGACGGAACCCGAGCACCTGACGATGTGGCGTTGCTCGCCATGACGATGTCCCCGCCCACAAGTGGTGTGCGGCACGCTCGACGGCTCTCACGCACTCCTCAGGACGTCGAGTACGTCGAGCCGAGGATGCAGGGGGATCACGCGTAGCACCACCCATCGCGACTGCTCAGACGACCGAGCCGGCGATCCGGCCGATGCCGTACGCGACGCCGACAGCAGCGGCGCCCAGGGCGAGCTGGCGCAGACCGGACGTGAACAGTCGCCGCCCGGTGACCCTGCCGACGGCCTCGCCGCCCAGGAACAGCGCGACCGCGACGATGCCCAGGGCCAGCGCGAGCGAGGTCGAACCGAGCAGGAACGGCAGCAGCGGGATGAGCCCGCCCAGGGCGCAGGAGACCAGTGAGGAGATCGCGGCGATGAGCGGGGACGGCAGCGCGGACGGATCGACCCCGAGTTCCTCCCGCAGGTGGAACCGCAGGGCCACGTCGGGGTCGCCATTGATCACCTCGGCGACGTGCGCGGCGGCGGCGGGTTCGACGCCGTAGCCGAGGAACACCGCGGTGAGCTCGGCCAGCTCGGCCTCGGGGAACCTGGCGTGGCGGTCGCGTTCGACGTCGACTTCGGAGGCGACGAGTTCGTTCTGGTTCGCGACCGAGATGTACTCGCCGGTCGCCATCGAGACGGATCCTGCGACGAGCCCAGCGAGGCCGGTCAGGATCAGGGCGGTCCGGCCGAGGCCGCTGCCGCCGACACCGGCGATCAGTGAGCCGTTTGTCACGAGGCCGTCGACGGCGCCGAACACGATCGGGCGGAGCTTCCCACCGGAGACATCGCGGTGCTGGTGGTTCCAGCCGGCACCGGACTGCGGCCCTGCGGCCATGCCGTGCTCCTCTCGAGACCTTGTGCGCAGGCCCCGCCTGGCTCCGTCGGCGGGCGTCATCCCCGTGCCCGTCGACGGGGCGGCTGCAACTCGTCGGCTCACTCGTGGTCCGGTTCGCCGCTGACCCGGTGGTCGGCGTAGAACAGCGCCTCGTCCACCAGCGCCCGGATGTGTGACCCACCGGCGCTGTAGACGTGCTGCCGACCGGCCTTGCGCATGCTCACGAGCCCGGCGAGGCGGAGCTTGGCCAGGTGCTGGCTTGTCGCGGACGGGGTCGCGCCGGTCAGCTCGCTCAGCGTCCCGACCTCCCGGTCGCCGCGACCAAGCAGCCACAGGATCCGCAGGCGGGTCGGGTCGGCAAGCAGCCCGAAGGTCGTCACCGCGACGTCGGTCTGCGCGTCGGTCGGCAGGTCCTCCACGGCCCCGTGCCGCTGTGCGGCCGCAGCCGTGTCGGTGCCGTCTCTCATAATGTCCTCTCGTATGCGATGTCGCGCATACATGCCAGTATGGCAGGTATGAGTCATGTTCCCACCTGCCTGGACGATCACCCGCACGACGAGCCCGTCGTCGGGTCCGTCACCATCGCGATCGCGCCGAGCCCGTCGCCGGCCACCGCCGCTCCCTCGCTCTACACCGGCATCCGGTCGCTGCCCGAGGCGCGCTGGGCGCTGCTGGCCACCGTCCTGTTCGCGACCGGGCTGCTCCTGCGGCTTGCCGGTGTGCCCGGGTGGCTGAGCGGGATGATCTTCGCTGGCTGCTACCTGGCCGGCGGCTGGGAGCCGGCCGTGGCCGGCTGGCAAGCCCTGTGTGAGCGGACCCTCGACGTCGACCTGCTCATGGTCGTCGCCGCGATCGGCGCTGCCGCGATCGGGCAGGTCGTCGACGGCGGGCTGCTGATCGTCATCTTTGCCACCAGCGCGGCGCAGGAGGCGTACGCCACCAAGCGCACCGCCGACAGCGTCAATGCCCTGCTGACCCTGGCCCCCGAGCAGGCCACCCGGCTCGGTGCGGACGGCGCCGAAACCGTCGTGGACACCGCGAGCCTGCAGGTCGGTGAGCAGATCGTCGTCCGGCCCGGCGAGCGGATCGGCGCCGACGGCACCGTGACCGGCGGCTCCTCCGAGGTCGACCAGGCCAGCATCACCGGGGAGCCCTTGCCGTTGCTGCGCGAGCCCGGCGATCAGGTGTTCGCCGGCACCCTGAACACCAACGGCGCCCTGCTGGTGCGCGTGAGCCGCCCGGCGTCGGATTCGGTCGTCGCCCGGATCGTCGTGCTGGTCGAGCAGGCCAGCGCCACCAAAGCCACCGCGCAGTTGTTCATCGAGAAGATCGAGCAGCGGTACAGCCTCACGGTCGTCCTGACGACGTTGCTGGTCTTCGCCGTCCCACTCACCCTCGGCGACAGTCTGCGGTCAACCCTGCTCCGCGCGATGACCTACATGATCGTCGCGTCGCCGTGCGCGGTCGTCCTGGCGACCATGCCGCCGTTGCTGAGCGCGATCGCCAACGCCGGCCGGCACGGCGTCCTGGTCAAAAGCGCCATCGTCATGGAACAGCTCGGCCAGACGACCTTGGTCGCGTTCGACAAGACCGGCACCCTCACCCGGGGCACTCCGCACGTCACCGACGTCCAGGTCCTCGCCGACCTCCGGCGGGACGAGCTGTTGCGCCTGGCCGCGTCGGCGGAGCGCCCCAGCGAGCATCCCCTCGGCCGGGCCATCGTCATCGCCGCCGCGGACCGCGGCCTCGTCCTGGCCGACGGCACAGACTTCAGCGCGACACCCGGCAGGGGCGTCACCGCGGTCGTCGAGGGCCAGCGGGTGCAGGTGGGCAGCCCGGTCATCCTCGCCAGCCCGACAGCGGCACAGATCGCCATGGTCGCTGCCGTCGAGGGTCAGGGCCGCACCGCCGTCGTCGTGCTCCTGGACGGCCGGCCCGTCGGGGTCTTGACCCTCACCGATCAACTCCGCCAGACCGCCGCCGCCACGGTCGCCGCCCTTCGCGACCTCACCGGCAACAGCCCGGTGCTCGTGACCGGCGACAACGCCCTCGCCGCCCGAAGCCTCGCCGAGCAGGTCGGCATCATCGACGTCCACGCCGCGCTGCTCCCCGCCGACAAGGCGCACCGCGTTCAAGCGCTCCGTGACGCCGGGGAACGCGTCCTGGTCGTCGGGGACGGCATCAACGACGCCCCGGCGCTCGCCACCGCGAACCTCGGCGTCGCGATGGGCCGCCACGGCAGCGATCTCACCTTGCAGACCGCTGATGCCGTGCTGGTTCGCGACGAACTCAGCACCTTGCCCGCGCTCCTACGACTGTCCCAGTCGGCCCGGACCGCAGTCCTGCAGAACCTCATCCTGGCGACCGCTGCCATCGTGGGGCTCGTCGCATGGGACCTCGTCGGGACCCTGCCCCTCCCACTTGGTGTCCTCGGGCACGAGGGCGGCACCGTCCTGATCGGACTCAACGGCCTGCGTCTCCTGCGTAGGGCCGCTTGGCGTCCGTAGCGCCTCTTGCCCCCAACAGACTTCGCGCGGCGCCCGTCACAGCCGAAGCACCGAGCGCCCATGACCCTTCCTCACGGCCGCGCTGGTAGCACGCAAAACTCGTTGCCCGACGGGTCTGTGTAGGAACGCCAAGGCAGCTCGCCCCACTCCGGGTGGAGCTTGCCGCCGCCCCGCTGGGCGATGCTTGCCGCGACTCCGTCGGGATCGTCTCCAGTCTCAAGCCGGATGTCGAGGTGCAGCCGGTTCTTGCTCGCGCCCTTTCGGACCGGCTCAGGGCACAGCTCGAGGAAGGGCCCCCGCAGCGATGGGTGGCGCAGGGACCGGGGCGCGCCGCCGGCCGCGTCGATCCAGCCCGTCAGCCAGGACCAGAACTCCACGTCCCTGTCCGGGTCGGCAGCGTCGAGCGGTAGCGCCGCGAGGAGACCGCTGTCGGCGTACGCCGGTCGGTCCTCCATCACGCAATACGGATTGCCCTCCGGGTCGGCGAGCACCACCCATGGCACATCGCCCTGGCCGATGTCGAGATGTCGGGCGCCCAGCCCGAGCAGCCGATCGACCTCCTCGGCCTGGCGGGCTCCGTTCGAGAGGTCCAGATGCAGCCGCGGCGGCTCGGTTGGCGGCTCGGAGACGCGCTGGAAGCACAGGTCGAGCACCGGCCCGCCCTCGACAGTGAGCCGCGTCTCGAAGGCATCAGGCTTGTCGGTCAGCCGCTCGCCACCGAGCACTGCTTCCCAGAACCGGCCCAACCGCTGCGGCTCGACGGCGTCGATGACGAGATTCTCCAGATACATGCATCCACCGTAGGTCCCGGCAGGCGGCGAATCGCAAGCCCGCACGCCACCTTGGCGCACGACTCCAGCGACGTCGCGACAGACATCTTGCGGTCACGACCGCGGCGTGCCGAATGCGGACCCGCAGGCAATCGTGAGCAGGACCGAGCGCCGGCGACGCCAGGCTCTTCTGTACCGGCCAACGGTGGTGCTGCTCCCTCGTCGCGAGTAGGCAGCGCGATCTCAGGCATGAGGAGCGGCGTTTAGCATTCACCTAGCCTCGCCTCCCGAGGGCTGCGTTTGCTGACGGAAGACCTGGGTTCTTTGCTGACCATCGGCTCAGATGCAACCGCCCCTGCAAGGTCCATCAGCATGGTGACGCAAAGGGGACGGTGGGGGGCCGTCGGCCTGGTCACGGCGAGTGCGGCGGCCGTCGTTGGGTTGTTTCGCCAAGGAGCGCCGCAACACTTCCTCGACCTGCTGGTCTATCGCTTCGGATCCCAGGCCGTGGCCCGTGGCCAGGATCTCTACCACCTCAGAGGTCCGTCTGGACTTCCCTACACTTACCCACCTTTCGCCGCGTTCTTCATGTGGCCGCTCACCCTCGTTCCCGTCGCCGTTGAGAAGCAGGCAGTGCTAGCTGCCAACGTCGGCCTCGCGTGGGTCTTGCTGGTCATCTGCTTGCGCGGTATTCGCAATGGCCCGCAGTCGAAGCGCCGGCTGATGGCCTTGGCCACCATGCTGCTGCCACTGGTCTTGATCTTGGAACCGATCCAGAGCACGATCTTCTTCGGGCAGGTCAATCTGTTGCTCGCGGTCGCCGTCGCGCTGGATCTGCTGGTCGTTCCGCCAAGGTTTCGAGGGATCTTGATCGGAGCGGCGACAGCAATCAAACTGACCCCCGCCGTCTATATCCTGTATTTGGTGATGCGGCGACAGTTCCGGCAGGCTGCCATTGCAGTCTCGACTGCGATTGGCTGCACTGGAGCTGCCTACCTCATTGCCCCCGCGTTGTCCCGGGACTATTGGTTTCGCGCATTGCTCGACAACGGTCGCATCGGGGGACAGGCGTACACGGGAAATCAGAGCATCTGGGGCGTCATGTACCGACTCTGGGAACCGGCGGTACCACCGCGCGCGTTATGGGTCGGGCTCGTTGCAGCCGTCTTGAGCACGCTCTGGTGGATGGTGAAGCACGACGGCGCGGTGACGCCGCTCGAGGGCTATGCACTTGCCGGGCTGTGTACGAGTTTGGGGTCGCCCATCAGCTGGACCCATCACCTCACCTGGATCGTGCCCCTGCTTGTCGTTTTCGCCGCGAAGGCGTGGGAGGTAGGACGCTCCAAGCTGGCACTGTGGGCGGCTGCGACGTACTTGCTGTTCGCCGTGCAGTTGCCGTGGCAGTTCGGTGAGCCCACCGGGCGGCACTGGTCGCACGGTTTGATCGGTCAAGCACTTGAGAATTCCTACGTCGCGTACATGATCGTGATCCTCGCAGTGGCGGCGCTGAGCGTCCATCGTGCCAACTCGTCCGCAGTGCGTGGGGTACGTCGGTGGACTCCGGTCAGGTCCGACCGGCCTCCCTTGGTGCTACCGGTCCGCAGGCCGCTCTGACCTAGCGCTATGCCCAGTCTGATAGGCAAAGAAGGCCGGTTCGTGGCGGTGTTAACCCACCGAGCAGTTGCCTTTGATGGTCTGCTGCTGCCACTGCGCGTGCTTGCCAGTCGCCGCCGTCGCCACCTTGTTTCGACTGCGCTCACCCAGAGCGACGAGAGCTTGGCTGGAGGGACTACTTCCCGATCGTGAACGTTCCAGCGACTCGGCCTGTGGCCGCCACCAACTGCGCTACCTCTCCCTGCGAGCCGGACGCCGGCCGGCCCTCGTTCGCTGTCCTGATTCCCGAGCCGGGAACCGCCAGCGCAGACCCGCGGCGGCCCCGCGCAGAGGAGGAAAGCCTGCTACGTATTTGGGGCTATTCTTGCTACCGAGTTGGCATGATCGCATGAAAGTCAGTGTGAGCTTGCCCGACGAAGACATCGAATTCCTGGATGCCTACGCTCAGGAGCAGGGCATTGGCTCGCGTTCGGCTGATGTGCACAAAGCCGTGCGACTGTTGCGGGCGATCGAGCTGCGCGATGACTATCAGCAGGCTTGAGGTGAGTGGAGCGGCTCCGGCGAGGCCGCTGCCTGGATGTCGCGCTGGCAGATGGCGTCGGGCCCTGATGCGCCGGGGTGACATCTGCGTGACCGATCTGGAACCGTGCGGGGAGCCGAGGCCAACAACAGCCGTCCCGCGGTCATCGTGAGCAACGACGGGGCGAACAGCACGGCAACCAGGCTCGGCCGAGGGGTGCTCACCGTAGTCCCCGTGACCTCAGACGTGGACCGTGTCTACCCCTTCCAAGTCCCGCTGCCTGCCGAATCCATTGGACTCCCCGTCGACGCCAAGGCGCAAGCCGAGCAGGTCCGGTCCATCGACGTCGTCTGCGTGCAACGACGGTTGGGATCCGGTCCCGCTGTGCTCATGCACAAGCTGGACGAAACCTCGCTCCGATGGCCAGGGTGCCCCAGACGGGACCGTCTTGATTCCAGAACTCGGTCCATGCCTGCCAGAAAATCCATGCACCGATCGGAAGTTGAACGATCGAGTAGGCGCGGACCAGCCGCAACTCGCCGCATAGCTGCGTCGTCGCACGCCCTAGACAAGTGTCCGGCCCACGTTCGGCCAACTCAGTGGTCCCACGGATCGCGAAGCGAGCTGTCGACGCGGTCCCGGTCGGCCGGCCAGTCAGGATCGCCCGGGCTCGCGAACACGTCGGCGACGGCCTCCCAGGAAACCCAGGTCGACCGGGCCGAGGGACGCGGCGGGACGCCCTGAGACCGTGATGGTCAACCGTTCCCCCGCCTGGGCGCGGCGCACCAACTCGCTGGCGTTCTGCCGTAC
>JAYSQK010000141.1:0-1861 GCA_043721555.1 Frankiales bacterium | reverse complement strand
TCGGTGGCGCGCTCGGCCTGGCGATCCTCACCGCGGTGAGCACCGCCCGCACCAATGCGCTGACCCCGTCGCGCAACCGCTTCCCCAACCTGGTGCACGGCTGGGACCTCGGCTTCATGGTCGGCGGTGGCCTGCTGGTGCTCGCGGCGGTAACGATGTTCGCGATGGTGCGCGTCCAACGCGACGCGGCCGTCCGCGCGGTCGAGCTGGCCGTCCCCGCCTGACCCCCACCCTTCCCCGCCTCACTTCCCCGCCGATCATGGAGTTTGTGCTCTCCGGCCACGCTCAGCGGCACGGCACAAACTCCATGATCAGCGCGGGGGGCGGGGGTCAGGCTGGCGCGCCCGGCGGGACGAAGGGCAAGCCGGCCGGCGCCCCGTGCTCGATCAGCCTGCTGACCGCGTCCGTATCGAGCGCATCGGCCACCACGTCAGCGAGCAGGTCGAGCCGGGCCTGCCGGACATCCTCGAAGCGGGCCGTGCCGGGCTGCCAATCGCGGCCAACCGTGGCTGCGACCTCGCCTAGATAGGCCCGCCGGAAGCCGTCGCTCTCCAGCGCCCCGTGCCACACGGTCCCGGCGACACTGCCCACCTTGCAGCCGTCCAGAAACGCCTCGCCGCCCCGCCCCTGTACGACGCCGTGGTGGATCTCATAGGCGGTCGTCACCTGATGGCCGCGCCAGGACCCGACGGGCCGACCGAGCACCTTGTCGGTGCCGAACACTGTGCGGACGGGCAGCAGCCCGAGCCCTCGCACCTCGCCGGCCTTCGACTCGACGGTGTCCTGCACGGAGGTACCCAGCAGCTGGTAGCCGCCACAGATCCCCAGCACCGGCTGGCCGGCCGCGGCCCGCTTCGCCAGCACGACGTCGAGCCTGCGACGACGCAGCCAGGCGAGGTCCTTCACGGTGGCGCGGGTGCCGGGCACGACGACGAGATCGGCGTCCGCGAGCTCCTCGGGCGTCGTGGCGAAGCGGACCAGCACACCGGGTTCGGCGCGCAGGGCGTCGATGTCGGTCCAATTGGACAGCCGCGGGAGCCGGATGACCGAGACTCGCAGCACGTCGCGGCCGACTGCGGGCAGTGGCGCGACCGGCGCGTTCAGCCCCAGCGAGTCCTCGACATCGAGCTCGAGTCCCTCGGTCCACGGCACCACGCCGAGCGTCGGCCGGCCGGTCAGCCGCTGCAGCATGTCCAACCCGGGCTGCAGCAGCGCCGGGTCACCGCGAAACTTGTTCACGACGAAGCCGCACACCAGCGCCTGGTCCTCGGGACTCAGCAGCGCGAGGGTCCCGAACATCGCCGCGAACACCCCGCCCGGGTTGATGTCGCCGACCACCAGGACCGGGAGCTGCGCCGCGCGGGCCAGCCCCATGTTGGCGATGTCGGTCGCCCGCAGATTGATCTCGGCCGGGCTCCCAGCACCCTCGCAGACCACCACGTCGTACCGCGATCGCAGGTCCGCCAGGCATTCCAGCGCGACCCCGAGCAGCGCGGCTTTGTGGTCTCGGTAGGTCAGGGCGGACACCTCGGCATAGGGCTTGCCGAGCAGCACGACCTGGGAGGTGCGGTCGCTGCCGGGCTTGAGCAGCACCGGGTTCATCGCGGCTTCGGGCTCGATGCCGGCCGCGGCCGCCTGCATCGCCTGGGCCCGGCCGATCTCCGCGCCGTCGACGGTGACCGCACTGTTCAGGCTCATGTTCTGCGCCTTGAACGGCGCGACCTTGACGCCCTGCCGGGCCAGCCATCGGCACAGGCCCGCCGTCAGCACCGACTTGCCAGCGTCTGAGGTCGTGCCCGCGACCAGCAACGCGCCCTTCACGAGCGGTCCCTCATCAACGCAGCGACCGTACGGCGACAGC
>JAYSQK010000140.1:0-6646 GCA_043721555.1 Frankiales bacterium | reverse complement strand
CGAGCTGATCTCGCTCATCACCGACGCTGCCCGTCGCCAGCTTGCCGAGGTCGGCCCTGCAGCGCTCTCGCTCCGCGCGGTCGCGAGGGAGCTCGGGCTTGCATCGTCGGCCCTGTACCGCTACTTCCCGAGCCGGGACGCCCTGCTCACCGCACTCATTGTTGACGGCTACGACGCGCTGGGCGACGCCGCCGAAGGGGCCTACCGCACAGCCAGGCGATCTCGCCCCGGGGCACGCTGGCTGCAGGTTTGCCGGGCCTGCCGGCACTGGGCGCTCGACCACCCACACGAGTTCGCTCTGCTCTACGGTTCTCCCGTGCCGGGCTACGCCGCCCCCGAGACGACGACCGGCCCGGCCGGCCGGGTCGCCGCCGTGATGGCCCAGGTGCTCCGGGACGCGCACGACACCGACGACCTGCGACCACCGCGCCAGCAGATCCCCCATCTGCCACTCGTCACGCCTGAGGTCATCGGCTTCGCCGGCTTGGCCCCTGACCCGGCGTACGCGGACCTCGTCGAGCGCTCGCTCGTGCTGTGGGTGGTGCTGATGGGCTCCCTCAGCTTCGAGTTGTTCGGGCATCTGCACAACGTCGTCACCGACCGGGCCACGTGGTTCGACGCTGCCATGGCGGTCGCCGCCGAGGGCGTCGGCCTGCGCGTGCCGATGGGCAGTCGGCGATGAAGGTCACCGACCGGCTGGACATCCCGGACGGCGAGTTGTCCTGGCGGTTCAGCCGCTCGTCCGGCCCCGGTGGACAGAGCGTCAACACCTCCGACAGCCGGGCCGAGCTCTCCTTCGACGTCGCCCGCTCGGCTGCCCTCGACGAACATCTCCGCGCTCGAGCGCTCGAGCGGCTCGCTGGTCGCCTCGTCGACGGCGTCCTCACCGTCGCAGCCAGCGAACACCGCAGCCAGCTGCAAAACCGCGAGGCTGCTGCGCTGCGGCTCGCCCAACTGCTCCGCGAGGCCACCGCCCCGCCGCCGGCACCGCGCCGCCCGACCAAACCCACCAGGAGCTCCAAGGAGCGCCGACTGGAGGGAAAGCGTCAGCGCTCGGCCTTGAAGAAAGGGCGGCGGGCCGGGCCGCAGGAGTAATGCCGACCGTGGGCCAGGCAGCGACAGGGCGCGCTGGTGGGACGGCCTCAGGCCGATCGGATGGCCCAGCCAGACTGGCTCAGGCCGATCGGATGGCTCAGGCCGGGGGCGGCCCATCCTCCGGGGTGGGCTCGTGATCGGCGACGGGGTCCCGGTCAGCCCCGGGCTCGGGGAACTCGCGAGGCATCCGGCGCAGCCGCCCGTTCATGTTGCGGATGAGCAGCACCGTTGCGATGCCGATCAGCAGCACGACCAGGAAGCCCAGTGGGCCGGCCGACGCGCCTACCCCGGCGGCGAGGTTCATGCGTCGACCCGGGCCCGGATGCCGGCGAACAGGTCGTCCTCTGGCAGCACGCTGTCGACATGGCTTCGGGCCAGCTCGTAGTCCTCCGTCGGCCAGGCCTCCTGCTGCAGCCCGATCGGGCAGGCAAACCACCGACCGGTCGGGTCGACCTGCGTGGCGTGCGCGATCAGCGCCCGGTCCCGCGTCGCGAACCAGTCCGCGCACGGCACGCTCGTGGTGATCCGCCCCTCGTCCTCGGGCTTGTCGACCCACGCGTCGAGCCACTCGGCGTACGGCGACTCGATGCCCTGGGCGGTCATCACCCCGTGCAGCGCGATCAGTCGCGGCTTGTGGAACGTGTGGTTGTAGTAGAGCTTCAGCGGCTGCCAGGGGTCGCCGGCACCGGGGAAGCAGTCCGGGTCGCCGGCCGCCTCGAACGCCGCCATCGACACCTCGTGGCAGCGGATGTGGTCGGGGTGCGGGTAGCCGCCGTTCTCGTCGTAGGTCGTCATGACGTGCGGGCGTTCGCGCCGGATGACCTTGACCAGCGAGCGGGTCTGCTCCTCGAGATCGCCCAGCGCGAAGCAACCCTCGGGCAACGGCGGCATCGGGTCGCCTTCGGGCAGCCCGGAGTCGACGAACCCCAGGAAGACCTGCCGCACGCCGAGGATGTCGCGGGCCGCAGCCATCTCCATCGCGCGGATCGCGGTGATGTCGGCCAGCACCTCGGGGGTGTCCATGGCCGGGTTCAGCACCGACCCACGCGAGCCATCGGTGAGCGTGACGACGAGCACGTCGACACCCTCACTGGCGTAGCGCGCCATCGTGGCGGCGCCCTTGCTCGACTCGTCGTCGGGGTGCGCATGCACGCACATCAGCCTGAGCTGCTCGGACACCGGACTCCTCCTGCTGGGCCTGCGCGGACTCCCCGCCTGGGACCATCCTCCCGCACCCTCCAACACCGCGACTACCCGTAGGAGTCCCGTGACTGCCCCCAGACGACCCCCAGGGCGGTACGACGAGCGACGGGTGCTCCCGGCCCGCCGGTTGCTCCTGTTCGGCGGGGGCGCCGTCGGACTGGTCGCGCTCGTTGCGGCGTACATCCTGTTCGCCCGCTACACCGGCCGGACGGCGACTGCTGCCGTGCTGGGCTTCACGGTCGTCTCGGACACCCGCGTCGACGTGCGCTTCGAGGTGAGCAAGCCGGCGTCGGCGACGACGTACTGCGTGGTGCGGGCGCGCAGCAGCGACGGCGCAGAGGTCGGGGCAGCCTCGGTGCGGGTCGGTCCTGCGAAGCGGGGGACCAGCCGGCAGACCTACCAGCTCGGCACGACCGGACGCGCGAACACCGGCGAGGTCGACGGCTGCTCGGACCACCCCTGACCGACGTAACATCGCTGTGATGCACGCCACCGCGGGAGGATCTTCGTGAGCACCGACGCCGGACAGACCACCTGGCTGACCCGGGAGGCCTTCGACCGGCTCAGCGCCGAGCTCGCACGCGCGACCGGGGAGACCCGGGCCGACATCGTCGCCAAGATCGAGGCGGCCCGCGACGAGGGCGACCTGAAGGAGAACGGTGGCTACCACGCCGCCAAGGAGGAGCAGGGCAAGCTGGAGGCGCGCATCCGCCAGCTCACGCAACTCCTGCGCGACGCCAAGGTCGGTGAGGCGCCGACCTCGTCCGGCGTCGCCGGCCCCGGCATGGTCGTCCAGGTGAAATACGCCGGCGACGACGAGGTCGAGCGCTTCCTGCTCGGCTCCCGCGAGGACAACACGCACGACGACCTCGAGGTCTTCAGCGCCCGTTCACCGCTGGGTAAGGCGCTCGACGGTGCCCGCGTGGGGGACTCGGTCGACTACCAGCTGCCCAACGGCAAGACGATGACCGTCGAGTTGCTGTCCGCGGAGCCGTATGTCTCCTGAGCAGCTGCCCGACGCGTTCCCGGTCGAGGGCATCGACCACCTGCATTTCACGGTCGGCAACGCCCGGCAGGCGGCGCATTTCTACTCGACCGCTTTCGGTATGCGCGTCACGGCCTATCGCGGCCCGGAGACCGGCTGGGCCGAAAGTGCCGACTACGTCCTCGAATCCGGCGGCGCGCGCTTTGTGGTCTCCGGCGCGACCCGGGCAGGGACGGCGGCCGGGGCCCTCGTCGCCGCGCACGGGGACGGCATCAACGACATCGCGCTGCGGGTGCCGGATGCGGCGGCCGCGTTCGAGACCGCCGTCGCCCGCGGCGCCCGGCCCGTGTCCGAGCCGCAGCTGAGCGAGGACGACACCGGCAAGGTGGTGCTCGCCACCATCGCGACGTACGGCGACACCCGGCACACCCTGGTGGAGCGCCCGGCCTATAGCGGCATCTTCCTGCCGGGGTTCGTGGCTCTTGAACCACTCGTCGCACCGCCGGACAAGCGGTTCTTCCAGGCGGTCGACCATGTCGTCGGCAATGTCGAGCTCGGCCGGATGGACGAATGGGTCGGGTTCTACAACCGGGTCATGGGGTTCACCAACATGAAGGAGTTCGTCGGCGACGACATCGCCACGGAATACTCCGCGCTGATGAGCAAGGTGGTCGCCGACGGCAACCGCAAGGTGAAGTTCCCGCTCAATGAGCCGGCCGCCGGCAAGCGCAAGAGCCAGATCGATGAATACCTCGAGTTCTACGGCGGGCCGGGCGTGCAACACGTCGCGCTGGCGACCGGCGACATCGTCCGCGCCGTTACCGAGATGCGCGCCAGGGGCGTCGAGTTCCTGTCCACCCCGGGGTCGTACTACGACGAGCTCGGCAGCTGGGTCGGGGACACCCGCGTGCCGCTCGACACCCTGCGCGAGCTCGGGATCCTGGCCGACCGCGACGAGGACGGCTATCTGCTGCAGATCTTCACCAAGCCGGTGCAGGACCGGCCGACCGTGTTCTTCGAGCTGATCGAGCGGCACGGCTCGCTCGGCTTCGGCAAGGGCAACTTCAAGGCATTGTTCGAGGCGATCGAGCGGGAGCAGGAGCGCCGCGGCAACCTGTAGCTGCAGCCTGCCTCTTCGGTGATCCACGGAGGGTTGGGCACGTCCAGCAAGATCACAGCGGTGCCCCAGCTTCCGTGGATCATGGGGATTGTTTGCATGGGCAGCCGCGCGGCGCAACGACCACAACAGCAGGGAAGCGGACGCGTCCATGACGCGGGCCACGCTCGATCGCGCTTGACGTCGTCTCGATGGGCCCGCCTACGCTGGTGTTGTGGTCGTGCTGTCGACAGCACCCCCCGCGTTGACCGCGAATCACCTGGTGGCGACAGGGATCGCCGGGCCGAAGCCTCGGGCCGAGCGCACGGCGGGCTCGGCCGGCTCGGCGGGCGCCACTTCCCCCGCGCCCGTGGCCCCTTATGCCATGGAATGTCGGCTTCCAACGGGTCGTACGTCGGGGGAAGTGGGCCCCGAGGCGATTACGACGCCCTGTCGCCAAGATCCACTGAAGCTGAACCACCCCGGATGATCTTTGCGCAGGGGCCACCCAAGCTGCACAGTGGATCACCGGAAGGGACCGCCAGGACGGGGTCAGGAGGGCGAGACGACGTACGCCGCGCCGGACAGCTCGCCCAGCACCGCCGTGCTGTGCTCGCCGCCGCGGGTCTCGACCTGCAGTTCCACCTCGACCTCGTCAAGGTGCAGGCCCCGCCCGGTGCGCTGGTGCTCCACGTCGAGCACGTTCGCCCCGCTGGTCGCGAGCACCCCGAGCAGGCGGGCGAGCTCCCCCGGCCGGTCGGGAATCCGGACCCGCAGCGACAGGAAGCGGCCAGCCGCGATCAGCCCGTGCCGGACGACCTTGGTGAGGAGCAGCGGGTCGATGTTGCCGCCCGACAGCACGATCACCACCGGCGGCTCGAAGGCGCGGGGGTCGTCCATCACCGCGGCGAGCCCGGCGGCGCCGGCCGGTTCGACGACCAGCTTGGCGCGTTCGAGGCAGAGCAGCTGGGCGCGCGCCAGGGCATCCTCATCGACGGTGACGACCCGGTCGACGAGGTCGCGTACGAGGGCGAAGGTCAGGTCGCCGGGGCAACCGACCGCGATGCCGTCCGCGAGGGTCGCCATCGCGGCCAGCGGGACAGGCCGGCCGGCCGCGATCGAACCGGGGAACGCCGCGGCTCCGCTGGCCTGCGCTGCCACGACGGTGATGTCCGGCCGCAGTGCCTTCACGGCCACCGCGATGCCGGCGACCAGCCCACCGCCGCCGGTGCAGACCACGACGGTGCGTACGTCGGGGCACTGCTCGACCAGCTCGAGCCCGACGGTTCCCTGGCCCGCGATGACGTCGGCGTGGTCGAACGGGTGGATGAGCACGGCGCCGGTCCGCTGCTCGAACTCCCTGGCCGCCAGCAGGGCGTCGTCCAGGGTCGCCCCGTGCAGCCGGACCGTCGCGCCGTACGCCGTGGTAGCAGCAACCTTGGGCAGCGGCGCGGCCTCGGGCATGAACACGGTGCTGGTGATGCCGAGCAGCGACGCGGCCAGAGCAACGCCCTGCGCGTGGTTGCCGGCGCTGGCCGCGACGACGCCGCGGGCCCGCTCGGCGGCGCTCAGCCGGGCGATCCGCACGTAGGCGCCCCGGATCTTGAACGAGCCGGTGCGCTGCAGGTTCTCGCATTTGAGCCACACCGGACCGCCGACCCGTTCACTGAGGACCCGCGAGCCCTCCAGCGGCGTGCTGCGCGCAACCCCGGCGAGCAGGACGCGGGCCGCCTGCACGTCGGCGAGGGTCACTGCCTGATCGGTCACACCGGCGAGTGTCGCGCACCGGCGTCCGAGCCGGCCCCGCCGCGCCAGTAGCGGTCACCCACGAGGACCAGCGCGGCCGCGCCGTACAGGCCGGCATCCTGACCGAGCGCGGCCGGCTCGACCCGCAGCCCGTCGAGGTAGCCAAGCCGGGCGTGCACGGCGAGCGCCTCCCGGAGCGGCCCCCACAGCACCGCACCGGCCTCGGCCAGCCCGCCGCCGACTGCGACCACCCGGACGTCGAGCAGCGCGGCGGCCGAGGCGATGCCGATGCCCAAGGCCCGTCCCGCGCGCGAGAATGCCTGCTGTGCAACGGTATCGCCGCCGCGGGCCAGGGTCGCGAGCTCGCTGCCGTCGCGGGCGGTGCACCCCCGCTCCGCGGCCCAGGCGACGACCGCGGGACCTCGCGCGACGGCCTCGAGACAGCCTCGACCCCCGCAGCCGCAGGCCGGCCCCGCCGGTTCGACGACGAGATGGCCGACGTGCCCGGCATTGCCGGTCGG
>JAYSQK010000139.1:0-14190 GCA_043721555.1 Frankiales bacterium | reverse complement strand
CCCCGGACCCCGCGCTCGGCGGCCAACAGGCGCAGCACCAGCGCGTCGCGGACCGCCCGGCCGCGCAGCACCACCGGGGCGTGCTGCGCCGGTCCGCTGCCCACCGGGTCGCCGACCACGTACGTCGCGCAGCGCAGGCAGCGCCAGGCCTCCCCGACCGAGGTCTGCACGTGCAACCGGTCCCGCAGGTCGCTGTCGTCCGGGGCGTAGGTCTCGTGACCCTTGCGGGCGCAGGCACGCAGGCTCCAGTCCATCGAGCCACCCTGCCCTACCCGCCGAGGTAGCTCATCTCGGCGCGCGGGAGATCGCTGACACCTTCACCCCGCAGCTCGGAGTAGCGGTCGTCCCGGCGGGCCCAACGACCCCCGACCGCCTCGCGCAGGTCGTCGTCGCTGACCCCCGAACGAAGGACGGCGCGCAGGTCGGTGCCGGTCGCCGCGAACAGGCAGGTGAACAACTCGCCGACTGCGGTGAGGCGGGCCCGGGTGCAGGTGCCGCAGAACGGTTTGCTCACCGAGGAGATCACGCCGAGCTCGCCGCCGCCGTCGAGGTAGCGGAACCGCTCGGCCACGCCGTCCCCGGGGAAGGGCTCGAGCGGATGGACCGCGCCGACCCGCGCTAGGACCTCGGCGGCGGGCACGACCTCGGTGAGATTCCACCCGTTGGTGGTGCCGACGTCCATGTACTCGATGAGCCGGAGCACATGTCCACCGGCGCGGGCGAACTCGACCAGATCCAGCAACCCGTCGTCGTTGACCCCGCGGCGCAGGACGGTGTTGAGCTTGATCGGGCCCAGCCCGGCGTCGTACGCCGCCGCGATGCCGGAAAGGACCCGCTGCAGCGGCACCTTGGTGTCGCCGAGCTCGGCGAAGACCGCTGGGTCGAGCGAGTCCAGCGACACCGTGACGCGGCTGAGCCCGGCCTCGGCCAGACCGGCTGCCCGCTCGGTCAGCAGCGACCCGTTGGTCGTCAGCGCGATGTCATCGATGCCGGGCGTCTGGGCTACCTGGCGGACGAGCACCTCGAGGTCACGGCGCAGCAGCGGTTCGCCCCCGGTCAGGCGCACCTTGGTGACGCCGAGCTCGGCGAAGACCCGGATCAGCCGGCCGAGTTCTTCGAAGCTGAGCAGCTCCGAGCGGGGCAGGAAGGCGTGGTCGGGTCCGAACAACTCGCGCGGCATGCAGTACGGACAGCGGAAGTTGCAGCGGTCGGTCACCGAGACCCGCAGGTCGCGAAGGGGCCGCGCGAGTCGGTCGAGCGCGGCCGGTCGCGGGAGCGAAGCAGGGGTCAGGGGTGTCATCGGCTTCGACGGTAGTCCGCCGTCCGTGGCGTCGACCGACCTTCCGCGACTGCGGCCCACCCACCAGGTCATCATCCGCAGCTGCGGCAGGCCCAGGCCCGCCGGGTGGACGGGCGAACCCCTGCGATTGCCCTTGTGTGACGTCCGGCATACGTTCGTGCTGTGGTCCCGGTCATAGACCGGGGTCACAGCGCGACACCGCGAGGCGATCCGTCTGCCCGCCGTCGCGCGGGGGCCCCGACCCGCCCTGGCTGGCGGGTCGACTGCACCCGCGGACGGTTGGTCCCGGGCGCTCCCGTCGGCGTCGTGACCAGCCCGCACCCGCTGAGGAGCGCCGATGACTCGTGTGTCCATGAAGGTCGATGGGGTCGTCTACGAAGACGACGTCGAACCCCGCAAGCTGCTCACCCACCACCTACGCGACGGCCTCGGCCGGGTAGGCACCCCGATCGGGTGCGACACGTCCAACTGCGGCGCGTGCACCGTGCTGATCGGTGGCGAGTCGGTGAAGTCCTGCTCCGTCCTGGCCGTCCAGGCCGACGGCGAGGACATCACCACCATCCAGGGGCTTGCCTCGATGGAGGGCGGGGCGAGCCAGTGGCACCCCGTGCAGAAGGCCTTCCAGGAGCACCACGGCCTGCAGTGCGGCTACTGCACCCCGGGCATGGTCATGGCGACCGTCGACCTGCTCAAGAACAACCCCAGCCCCACCGAGGAGGAGGTGCGGCACGGCCTGGAGGGCAACCTCTGCCGCTGCACCGGCTATCAGAACATCGTGAAGGCGGTCCTTTCGGCCGCAGCTGAGATGCGCGGCGAGGCGCCCCACAAGGGATCCTTCCAGGACTCCACCGACATGACGGAG
This sequence comes from Frankiales bacterium, assembly GCA_043721555.1. Classification (GTDB taxonomy): domain Bacteria; phylum Actinomycetota; class Actinomycetes; order Mycobacteriales; family SCTD01; genus JAYSQK01. The sequence goes on along the minus strand of JAYSQK010000139.1, from coordinate 12,028 downwards.
GTGCACGCATGACCGAGCAACTCGATGCCGGCCTGATCGCCGAGCAGATCACCGAACACCCCGACGCCCTCTCCTCGCCGTACGCCGGCGGCGAACTGGGTCGCGGGCGCCGTCGCAAGGAGGACGCCAAACTCCTGACCGGCCAGACCAACTGGACCGACAACATCACCCTGCCGGGCCTGCTGCACATGGCCGTGCTGCGCAGCCCGATGGCGCACGCCAAGATCCTCTCGGTCGACGTGTCTTCTGCCCTGGAGATGCCCGGCGTCATCGCCGCCTACAGCGGGCGCGACCTCGCCGACGTGATGGGGCCGTCGATGCCCTGCGCCTGGCCGGTCACGCCCGACATGGTCTCGCCGGTGCACACCCCGCTGGCGATCGACGAGGTCAAGTACTCCGGCGACGGCGTGGCCGTCGTCATCGCCCGGGACCGCTACGCCGCCGCGGACGCCCTCGAGGCCATCGTGGTCGAGTACGACCAGCTGCCCGCCGTGGTCAACATGGAGGAGGCCCTCAAGGAGGGCGCACCCCTGGTGCACAGTGACAAAGGCACCAACCAGTGCTTCCTGTTCGACTTCCCAGGTGCGGGCGCGGACTACGACGAGACGGTCGCCGCCGCCGGTGACGACTGCGTGGTCGTCAAGCGCCGGTTCCTGCAGCAGCGGCTGATCCCGACCCCGATGGAGCCCCGCGGTGTCGTGGTCGCCCCGATCGCGGCCGCGGACGAGTTCACGATGTACTCCACCACCCAGATCCCGCACGTGTTGCGGGTCATGCTCGCGCTGACCACCGGCATCCCGGAGCACAAGCTGCGCGTGGTGGCACCGGACGTCGGCGGCGGCTTCGGCGCCAAGCTGAACGTCTACGCCGAGGAGATCCTCGCCCTGGTCGTCGCCCGCAAGCTCGGTCGGCCGATCAAATGGACCGAGTCGCGCAGCGAGAACTACCAGGCGACCACGCACGGCCGCGACCAGATCCAGGACATCACGATCGCCGCCAAGAAGGACGGCACGCTGCTCGGCCTCAAGGTCGAGCTGCTCGCCGACATGGGGGCCTACCTGCAGCTGATCACGCCGGGCGTGCCGATCCTCGGCGCCTTCATGTTCCCGGCGATCTACAAGATGGCCGCCTACCGGTTCATCTGCCAGGGCGTGTTCACCACCAAGACGCCGACCGATGCCTATCGCGGCGCGGGTCGCCCGGAGGCGACGTACGCGATCGAGCGGATCATGGACGAGCTGGCCGTCACCCTCGGTCGTGACCCGATGGAGCTCCGCAAGCAGAACTGGATCAAGCACGAGGAGTTCCCCTACACGATGATTGCAGGGCTCACCTACGACAGCGGCAACTACGAGGCCGCGACTGAGAAGGCCGAGCAGATGTTCGACATGGTCGGCCTGCGGGCCGAGCAGGTCGAGCGGCGCGAGCGCAAGGACCGCATCCAGCTCGGCATCGGGATCTCGACGTTCACCGAGATGTGCGGCATCGCCCCGTCGCGCGTCCTTGGCTCGCTGTCCTACGGCGCCGGTGGCTGGGAGTCGGCGTCGATCCGGATGCTGCCGACCGGCAAGGTGGAGGTCGTGTCGGGTGCGACCCCGCACGGGCAGGGCCACCACACCGCGTGGAGCCAGATCGTCGCGGACTCGCTCGGCGTGCCGTTCGAGGACGTCGAGCTCGTCGCCGGCGACACCCAGTCGAGCCCCAAGGGTATGGACACCTACGGCTCGCGCTCGCTGGTCGTCGGTGGGGTCGCGATCCACAAGGCGACCGGCAAGGTGCTCGACAAGGCCAAGCGCATCGCGGCGCACCTGCTCGAGGCCGCCGAAGGCGACATCGAGTTCAGCGGTGGCACCTTCTCGGTGAAGGGCTCGCCGGAGGCCAGCATGACCATCCAGCAGGTGGCGCTCGCGACGTTCGCGGCGCACAACCTGCCGGACGGCATGGAGCCCACTCTGGACAGCGACTACGTCTACGACCCGGAGAACTTCTCCTACCCGCACGGCACACACCTGTGCGCGGTGGAGATCGACACCGAGACGGGCTTCACCAAGATCCGCAAGTACGTCTGCGTCGATGACATCGGCAAGATCATCAACCCGGTCATCGTCGAGGGGCAGATCCACGGTGGGCTCGCCCAGGGCATCGCGCAGGCGCTCTACGAGGAGGCCATCTACGACGCCGAGGGCAACCTGGTCACCGGCACGATGGTCGACTACCTGCTGCCGAGCGCGGCCGACCTGCCCCACTTCGACACCGGCCGCACCGAGACCCCGGCGACGAGCAACCCGCTGGGTGTCAAGGGCGTCGGTGAGGCCGGCTGCATCGCCTCGACCCCGGCTGTGATCAACGCGGTCGTCGATGCGCTGCGACCGTTCGGTGTCAACGACATCGACATGCCGGCCACCCCCGAGCGGGTCTGGCGACTGATCAACGGGGCCAAGGACGCCGGAGCCGACCGGGAGCTCAGCGGTACCGTCAGCTATGGCGGCGCCTCCACCTCGACCACCGCCGGGAGCGACGCGTGATTCCCGCCCAGTTCGACTACGTGGCGCCGAGTTCGGTCGCCGATGCCATCAGCGCACTGACCGAGGCCGGCGAGGACGGCAAAATCCTTGCCGGGGGCCAGAGCCTGATCCCGGTGCTGCGGCTGCGCCTGTCCTTCCCGTCGGTGCTGGTCGACCTGCGCAAGATCGGCGAGTTGCGTGGCGTCCGCGAGGAGGGCAGCGAGCTGGTCATCGGTGCGATGACCCGGCACGCCGACGTCATCACCGACCCGCTGATCAAGCAGTACGCCGCACTGGTGGCCGAGGCGTCCGCGACCGTCGCCGACCCCTCGGTCCGGCACCGCGGCACCTTCGGGGGGGCCCTGGCCCACGCCGACCCGGCCGGTGACCTGGCGGCGGTGGCCCTTGCACTCGACGCGACGCTCGTCGCGGAGGGTCCCGGCGGTCGGCGCACGATCAAGGCAGCCGACTTCTTCCTGGACTACCTGCAGACCTCGCTCTCGCCCGACGAGGTGCTGGTCGAGGTCCGGGTGCCCAAGCTGGAGGGGAAGTGGGGGGTCGCGTATGAGAAGTTCAACCGCACTGCGCAGGCCTGGGCGATCGTCGGGGCGGCCGTCGCGGTCCGCCGCGAGAACGGCTCGATCGCCGAGGCCCGGGTCGGCCTGACCAACATGGGCTCGACCCCGGTGCGGGCCAGCGCGGTCGAGGCCGCCCTGGCCGGCGCGTCGGCCGAGGCCGGTGCGGTGGCGGCGGCCGCCGAGCACGCGGCGGACGGCACGAACGCACCCGCAGATCTCTCGGCGCAGAGCGACTACCGCGAGCACCTCGCGCGCGTCCTCACCCGCCGCGCGGTCATGACGGCTGCAGGGCTGTAGGTGGAGGGTCGGCGGGGGTTGCTGCCCGAGGGGGTGGCGACCCCCGCCGATCTCGCCCGCTTGCTCGGCGAGGCCGACTACCTCGCCGATACCGGCGTGGCCACGGCGGCGTTCCTCGCCCTGTCGCTGCCGCGGCCGCTGTTCCTCGAGGGTGAGGCGGGCGTCGGCAAGACCTCGCTGGCCCGGGCCCTGTCGGTGGTGCTCGCCGCCCCGCTGCTGCGGTTGCAGTGCTACGAGGGCATCGACGCCTCGCAGGCGTTGTACGACTGGGACTTCCCGCGCCAGCTGCTGCATCTGCGGGCTGCCGAATCAGCTGGTGCGGTTGACGCCGCACGGCTCGAGGAGGAGGTCTACAGCCGACGGTTCCTGCTGGCCCGGCCACTGCTCGCTGCGCTCGAGACGACACCCAGCGTGCTGCTCGTCGACGAGGTCGACCGGGCCGACGACGAGTTCGAGGCGTTCCTGCTCGAGGTCCTGTCGGACTACACGGTCACCGTGCCCGAGCTCGGCACCATCCACGCCGAAGTGCCGCCGGTCGTGATCGTGACGAGCAACCGGACCCGCGAGGTGCACGACGCGCTCAAGCGCCGGTGTCTCTACCACTGGGTCGAGCACCCCGGCTTTGAGCGTGAGGTCGCGATCGTCCGCCGCCGCGTGCCCGAGGCCTCGGAGCACCTCGCCCGTCAGGTCGCCGGCGCGGTGCAGGCGCTGCGCGGGGAGGACCTGATGAAGCCGCCGGGAGTGGCCGAGTCCATCGACTGGACCCAGGCGCTCGTCGCGCTCGGTGCCGAGCGGCTCGACGCCGACACCGCCACGGCGACGCTCGGGGCGGTCCTGAAATACCGCGAGGACGTCGAGCACGCCAAGCGGCTCGACGTCGGCGTGATGCTCGACCGGGCGCTCGGTGGGTGAGCGGCGTCGCGACCTATGACGGCACGGACAGCCTGGTGGGCCTGGCCCGCACCCTGCGGGCAGCGGGCGTCGCCGCCACCCCGGACCGCGTCCACGCCGCCGTCGAGGCGCTGTCGCTGCTGGACGCCTCCCGCCGGGCCGACGTCTTCTGGGCCGGCCGACTGACGCTGTGCGGCACGGTGGAGGAGGGGCGCCGTTACGACGTTGTCTTCGACGCCTATTTCGGTGACCGTCCCGGCACCCTGGTCCGCCGGCAGCGGGTCCTGGTGCCCAAGCTCCAGCTCGTCTCCGACGACGGCGCCGGGGGCACCGACGACGGCGAGCAGGAGGAGGCCACCGGCTCGGCATCGGCAGCTGCCAGCAGCCAGGAGCAACTTCGGCATCGCGACGTCTCCTCGCTGTCCGGGGCCGAGAAGGCCGAGCTGCACCGGCTGCTGGCCCTGATGCGGCTGCCCGGTGAGGTGCGCCGCACCCGCCGGCACGGCCGGTCGGTCCGCGGCCAGGTCGATCCCCGGCGCACCCTGCGGGCCTGGATGCGGGCCGGCGGCGAGCCGGCTGATCTGCGGCACCGACGGCCCCGGGACCGGCCGCGCCGGGTCGTCCTGCTCGTCGACGTCAGCGGGTCGATGGAGCGGTACGCCGGGGCACTGCTGCGCTTCTCGCACGCCGCGGCCCGACGCGGGGGACAGCCGACCGAGGTCTTCGCGCTCGGCACCCGGTTGACCCGGCTCACCCGCGAGCTGGCCCGCCGCGACCCGGACGCGGCGATGGCCGCCGTCGCCGAGGCGATGCCGGACGCCGGCGGGGGCACCCGGCTCGGCTTGCTGCTCAAGGAGTTCCTGGACCGCTGGGGACAGCGGGGCACGGCCCGTGGCGCGGTGGTGGTGATCCTGTCGGACGGCTGGGAGCGCGGCGACGTCACGCTGCTCGGCGAGCAGGTCGCGCGGCTCCATCGGCTCGCCCACCGGGTGGTCTGGGCCAATCCGCGCAAGGCGGCGCCCGGATTCGCCCCGCTGGCCGCGGGGATGGCCGCGGCCCTGCCGCACGTTGACGACTTCGTCGAGGGGCACAGTCTGGCGGCCCTGGAGCAATTGGCCGCCGTGGTGAGGGGAGCGCGCAGTGCGTGACATCGCGGACGGCCTGCGGGCCCTGCTGGCCGGCGGGCGCCCGTTCGGCCTCGCCACCGTCGTGAGCATCCGCGGCAGTGCGCCCCGGCCAGCCGGAGCCTCGATGACGGTCGATGAGCAGGGCGCCGCTGTCGGCAGCGTGTCGGGCGGCTGCGTCGAGGGCGCGGTCTACGAGGTGGCCGCCGAGGTGCTCGCCGGCGCTCCACCAGTCGTCGAGACGTACGGCATCAGCGACGAGACCGCCTTCTCGGTCGGGCTGACCTGCGGCGGCATCCTGGACATCCTGGTCCAGCCGATCGGCCCGGAGCAGGCCCCGCTGCTGACCGGGCTGCTCGACCTGCTGGCGAGCGAGGAGCCGGTCGCGCTCGCGACCGTGGTGGGTGGGCCAGCGCCGCTCGGCGCCATGGTCGCGATCACGCCGGACGGCGTCACCGGATCACTCGGCGCCGAGGGGCTCGACGTCGCGGTCGTCGACGACGCCCGCGGGATGCTCGCGATCGGGCAGACGGGCACCCGGCACTACGGGCCGCACGGGGAGCGCCGCATCGACGAGGTCGCGGTCTTCGTCCAGGCCTTCACCCCGCCACCGCGGATGCTCGTGTTCGGCGCGACCGACTTTGCGGCGGCCGTTGCCCGGGCCGGGGTGTTCCTGGGCTACCGGGTCACCGTCTGCGACGCACGGCCGGTCTTCGCGACCGCCCGCCGGTTCCCCGAGGCGCACGAGGTCGTCTGCGAGTGGCCCTCGACCTACCTCGAGCGCACCGCGGTCGATGCCCGCACCGTCATCACGGTGCTCACCCACGACCCGAAGTTCGACGTCCCCCTGCTGCAGGTCGCGTTGCGCAGCCCGGCGAGCTACATCGGGGCGATGGGCAGCCGCCGCACCCACGACGACCGGCTCGCCCGGCTGCGGGAGGTGGGGGTGACCGAGCAGGAGCTGACCAGGTTGCACTCGCCGATCGGGCTCGACCTGGGCGCGAGAACCCCTGAAGAGACGGCGATCTCGATCGCCGCAGAGATCGTGCAGCGACGCTGGGGCGGCAGTGGCCGACCCCTCGGTGCCACCGACGGCACGATCCATCGCGACCCAGCCATCGTGCGATGAAACGATGACCGCCGGGCTCCTGCTCGCAGCCGGCGCCGGCAGCCGGTTCGGCGGTCCGAAGGCCCTCGTCCGCTACCGCGGTGAGCTCCTCGTCCATCGTGGGCGCCGGTTGCTGATCGAGGGCGGCTGTGCGCCGGTCGTCGTCGTGCTCGGCGCGCAGGCCGAGCAGGTGATGGCCACGGCCGATCTCGACGACTGCGTCCTCGCCCTGGAGTGGGAGACCGGCATGGGCGCGTCCCTGCGGACCGGGTTGGCCGCGCTCGGCAACCGCGACACGGACGCCTGCGTGGTGGCGCTCGCCGACCAGCCGCTGATCGGCCCCGAAGCCGTCGTACGCCTGCGCGAGGCGCACGCGGCCGGCGCGATCGCCGCCGTCGCGACGTACGGCGGCAAGCAGCGCAATCCGGTGCTGCTGGACCGCAGCACGTGGGACGCGGTGGCCCTCGCCGCGGTCGGCGACACCGGTGCGCGACCATGGTTGCGCGCCAACCCCGAGCTGGTGACCGACGTGCCCTGCGACGGCACCGGCTCGCCCTTCGACGTCGACACCCCCGACGACCTCGCCGCCATGGAGGCCAGCAGATGAAGCTCGAGAACCGGTTCACCGTCCCCGTCCCGCGGGAGCAGGCCCTCAAGGTGCTGCTCGACGTCGAGCGGATCGCCCCGTGCATGCCGGGCGCCACGCTGACCTCCCGTGACGGCGACGCCTTCACCGGGACCGTCAAGGTCAAGGTCGGGCCGATCAACCTGACCTACGGCGGCAACGCCAAGTTCGTCTCGGTCGACGAGGCGGCCGGCGTCGTGGTCATCGAGGGCGCCGGCAAGGAGACCCGCGGCACCGGCACGGCCAAGGCGCTGGTCACCTGCCGGCTGGTCGACAACGGTGACAGCACCGACGTGGAGGTCGACACCGACCTCAACATCACCGGCAAGCCCGCGCAGTTCGGCCGCGGCGTGCTCGCCGACGTGAGCGCGAAACTGGTCGACCAGTTCGCGGCCTGCCTGTCCGAGGAGATCCTCGCCGGTACGCCGGATCCGGTGACCGTCGCCGCCGCGGAAGCGCAGGGCACCCCGGTCCCGCCGCCGCCGCGCATCGTCAAGCCCGCCGAGGCGATCGACCTGCTCGGCACCGCTGGCTCGCCGGTGCTGAAACGCCTGGCGCCGGTGCTCGTCGGGCTCGTCGTACTCGTGCTGCTCGTGCGCCGCCTGCGCCGCTAGTCAGTCGGTGAGACCGGCTGCGGCGCGGGTGCTCTCGAAGGCCAGCGGCGGCAGATCGGTGTCCGGGAAATACCGGGCGTCGGTCGCGTCGTCACCGGCCTGGAGCGCCCCCCCGACGACGGTCGCGGCAAACGCGAGGAAGAACGACGCCCCGCCGGCGGTCGAGGGATAGACGCCACAGACCGCGCCGACCTCGACCACGAGGCCGGCCTCCTCGAGGCACTCGCGGGCCGCGGCGGCCCGCGGGTCCTCATCGGCATCGACGTAGCCGGCGGGCAGCGACCACCGGCCGAGCCCCGGTTGGATGCCGCGCCGGACGAGCAGGAGCCGGCCGTGGGTGTCGCGGACGACCACCCCGACGCCGACCTTGGGGTCGCGGTGGTGTGTCCGGTCGCAGATCGTGCAGCGCTGTGCCCGGCCATCGGTGACCAGTGCGCCGCCGCACCAGGGACAGAACAGGTGGGCTTCCACGCCCGGATCGTACGGCGCGCCGCCGCTCGGTAACCTGCGCAGAACCCCGTCAACGCGAAAGGCCTGCCAATGACCCCCGAGGAAATCGCCGCCGGTCGCGCCCGCTGGCAGGCCCGCTACGACCGGGCCACCACCCGCGAGGCCGACTTCACGACCTTGTCCGGCGAGACCGTCGAGCCGGTCTATGGACCGAAGCCGGGCGAGGCCCACGAGGGCTTCGAGCGGATCGGCTGGCCGGGCGAGTTCCCCTTTACCCGAGGCCTGCACGCGACCGGCAACCGCGGCCGGATGTGGACCATCCGGCAGTTCGCCGGCTTCGGCAACGCCGAGCAGACCAACGAGCGCTACAAGATGATCCTGGCCGAGGGCGGCGGCGGGCTGTCGGTGGCCTTCGACATGCCGACGCTGATGGGCCGCGACAGTGACGACACCCGGGCGCTCGGTGAGGTCGGCCACTGCGGCGTCGCGATCGACTCGGCCGCCGACATGGACGTGCTGTTCCGCGACATCCCGCTGGGCGAGGTCACGACGTCGATGACCATCTCCGGCCCCGCCGTCCCCGTCTTCTGCATGTATCTCGTGGCGGCCGAGCGGCAGGGCGTCGACCCCGGCGTGCTCAACGGGACCCTGCAGACCGACATCTTCAAGGAGTACATCGCGCAGAAGGAGTGGCTCTTCCCGCCCGAGCCGCACCTGCGTCTCATCGGCGACCTGATGGAGCACTGCGCGCAGCACATCCCTGCCTACAAGCCGATCTCGGTGTCGGGCTATCACATCCGCGAGGCCGGTTCGACGGCCGCGCAGGAGCTTGCCTTCACCCTCGCCGACGGTTTCGCGTACGTCGAGCTCGGGCTGTCGCGGGGGCTCGACATCGAGACGTTCGCGCCCGGACTGTCGTTCTTCTTCGATGCCCACATCGACTTCTTCGAGGAGATCGCGAAGTTCCGGGCGGCCCGCCGGATCTGGGCGCGCTGGCTGCGCGATGTCTACGGCGCGAAGACCGAGAAGGCCCAATGGTTGCGCTTTCACACCCAGACAGCCGGCGTCTCGCTCACCGCGCAGCAGCCCGACAACAACATCGTGCGCACCGCCGTGGAGGCGCTCGCGGCGGTCCTCGGCGGCACGAATTCCCTGCACACCAACGCCCTCGACGAGGTGCTGGCCTTGCCGTCGGCAAAAGCGGCGCAGATCGCGATCCGCACCCAGCAGGTGATCGCCGAGGAGACCGGTGTCGCCAACGTCGCTGACCCGCTCGGCGGCAGCTGGTACGTCGAGCAGCTCACCGATGCGATCGAGGCGCAGGCTGAGGCCATCTTCGCCAAGGTGCGGGAGATGGGGACCGGTGACATGACATCGGGGATCCTGCGCGGCATCGAGGAAGGCTGGTTCATGGCCGAGATCGCCGAAGCCGCCTTCGCCTACCAGGTCGCGGTCGAGAAGGGCGACAAGCTGGTCGTGGGCGTCAACAGCCACACCGGCGGGGTCGACGCACCGCTTGAGATCCTGCGGGTCAGCCACGAGGTGGAGACCGTGCAGGTGCGCGAGCTGCTCGACCGCAAGGGCCGGCGCGACGAGGCCCTGGTGCAGTCCAGGCTCGCGGCGCTGGTCGAGGTGGCCCGCGGCGAGGGCAACACGATCGCGCCGATGCTCGACGCCATCCGGGCCGAGGCCACCCTCGGCGAGGTCTGCGGGGTGCTGCGCGAGCTCTGGGGCAACTACACCGAGCCGCCGCAGTTCTAGCGGGTACGCCGGGGAAGGGCCGCGCCACTGGTGCGGTTGACTGCTGGCATGCGGATGAGGCCAACGGACATCAACATCGCCGGCGCCGTCGACCTGTCGGGGTTGCGGGCGCCGACCCCACCGGCCGGCTCCGGCCCGGCTCCGACCGGCGCCCCCAGGCCGGCCGGGTCGCACGTCATCGACGTCAGCGAGGCGACGTTCGAGACCGAGGTGCTGCAGCGCTCGCTCCGGGTGCCGGTCCTGATCGATTTCTGGGCCGAATGGTGCGGGCCGTGCAAGCAGCTCTCCCCGGTGCTCGAGCGGCTCGCCGAGGCCGACGGCGGCGCCTGGGTGCTGGCCAAGCTCGACGTCGATGCCAACCAGGCCTTCGCCGGTCAGCTGCAGATCCAGAGCATCCCGACGATCCTGCTGGCCCTCGGTGGCCGGCTCGTGCAGGGCTTCACCGGCGCGTTGCCCGAGAAAGACATCCGGAGCTTCCTGGACCAGGTGCTCGCCGCGGCCAAGCAGGCCGGCCTCCCGGGTCCGGACGGGCAGGCCCCGGCCGAGCCGGCGCCCGCCCCCGTCGAGCCAGAGCTGCTCGCTGCCGAGGACGCCCTCGGCCGGGAGGACTACGTCGCCGCTGCCGCGGCGTACGACGGGCTGCTGGCCCGTCGCCCGGGTGACCCCGAAGCGGTGCTGGGCAAGGCCTGGGCGGCGCTGCTCGGCCGCACCACCGGCGTCGACCCGCAAGCTGTCCTCGCGGCGGCGCAGGCCGCACCCGACGATCCCGCCGCGCAGACCGCCGCCGCCGATGTCGAGGTGCTGAGCGAACGCATCCAGGAGGCCATCGACCGGCTGGTGGGCTTCGTCCGGCGTACCGCCGATGAGGACCGCGAGCAGGTCCGGGTGCATCTGCTGGAGCTGTTCAGCGTCCTCGACCCGGACGACCCGCGGATCGTGACGGGCCGGCGTTCGCTCGCCAACGCGTTGTTCTAAAGGGACGCTCGCGGGTGCGGGTGCGGGTGCCGGTGCCGGTTTGTCGGTTTGCTCCCCAGACCGACTTGCTTCGGAGCAGACTGCATCCCGATCACCGACCCCAGGAGCACCCCGTGACAGTCGATCAACCGTTCGTTCCCGTTGCCGGGCAGACCGGACCTACTCCCGGCGCCTCGCTGAGCTCCGTGTCGGGCTACCAGGCGCCGTATCCGGTGGCTCCGCAGCCGTTCGGCGCGGGGCAGATCGGCAAGGTTCGTTCGACCGGCGTGTGCATGCTGCTGATGGTCGTCACGCTCGGGATCTACGCGTTCGTCTGGTACTACCAGACCCATGAGGAAATGAAGCGGCACTCCGGGCAGGGGCTGGGCGGCGGGATCGCGCTGCTGCTCGCGCTTCTCGTCGGTATCGCGATGCCCTTCATCACCAGCGCCGAGGTCGGCGCCCTGTACGAGCGTCGCGGGCAGGCCAAGCCGGTCAGTGGCACGACCGGCCTATGGTCGTTCCCCGGCGGGCTCCTGATCATCGGCCCCCTGGTCTGGTTCATCAAGACCAACGGGGCATTGAACGCCTACTGGCGCTCGGTCGGGGCTCGGTAGCCCGGGGGACTTCCCGGGTCGCCGCACGCTTGGTCGTTGCCGACCGGAGGCTGCCCGAGGCTGTGCTGCGGGTGGCTGTCCTCCCGGTCGCTGTCGTCGGGCTTGCGGTCCTGCCGGTGGCTGTGCTGCCTCCGGGTTTTTGCTCAGCTGCTGATCCGAGCCTGTTGCGAACTTCTGTCCACAGGCCGGTCTGTTGGCTCGGGAAATGTCGGACCTGCTTCGTAGGGTCTGGGTATGGCTTTTACCGGGTTGACGTCGCAGGCGCAGGTCGCGTTGTTGGACGCTGTCGCGGCGGATCTGGCGCAGGAAGCGGTGCTGTTCGCTCGTCGGATGGGTCATCTCGCTCAGTTGCTGGCGTTGGCGGCGGCGGAGTTCGGTGCGTCGGGGGTGGAGCAGTTCGTGGTGCTGGAGTTGGCTGGGACGTGCCGGTCTGGGCAGGTCCGGGCGGCTCGGCAGGCGCTGACCGCGGCCCGGTTGTGTGAGGTGCTGACCGGCACGTTGGCGG
>JAYSQK010000138.1:0-2231 GCA_043721555.1 Frankiales bacterium | reverse complement strand
AGACCACCTCGACCTTGTCCCAGACCTCGCCCGCGCGAGTCGTGGTACCGGCACCATGGAACTCGAGTCCGGGCTGGAGCAGGAGGAATGGCAGCTGCGCGTAGTTCCATAGGACATAGCCGGCGAAATAGAGCATCTCCAGATCCGTCCACCAGACGATCGTGCGCGGCGATCCGAATGCCCTGCGGGGATCGTCCAGGAACGACGCGGGCACTCCGGGGGTGTCGATCTGGACACGCGACGGGGTGAACAGGGCGGACGCCTCGGGTCGCGGATAGCCGGCGATCGTCACGCGCGGTTCGCCCGTGTGGATCCGGGCCCGAAGACCTCGGAGCTGGCCCTCTCGCAGCCGGACCTTGAACATGGTCCCGCGGAATGTCCAGGTCAGGTCGAGTGCTCCGACCTGTCGGAATCGGTCTTCACCGCCATGCGCTGCGATAGCCCGATCGACGATGGCATTGCCAGTCGACATCCCTGCTCCTCTGTCGCGTCCCTGGAGGCCCGGAGGCCTGGATGTCGATGATAGCTTCGAGGTGGTCCTGGGCCCAGTCGCGCAACTCGCCGCGGGACTGTGACGCCTACGACCCGGACGGCCCGAGCCGCGAACTGCCGATGTAGGCCGCGAGGTGCTCGCCGGTGAGGGTGGAGCGGGCGGTGACGAGGTCGGCGGGTGTGCCCTCGAAGACGATCCGACCGCCGTCGTGGCCGGCGCCGGGGCCGAGGTCGATGATCCAGTCGGCGTGCGCCATGACCGCCTGGTGGTGCGCGATGGTGATGACCGACTTGCCGGAGTCGACGAGCCGGTCGAGCAGGCCGAGCAACTGCTCGACGTCGGCGAGGTGCAGGCCAGTCGTCGGCTCGTCGAGGACGTAGACGTCGCCCTTCTCGGCCAGGTGGGTGGCCAGCTTGAGCCGCTGGCGCTCGCCGCCGGACAGCGTCGTGAGCGGCTGGCCGAGGCTGAGGTAGCCGAGCCCGACGTCGGCGAGCCGGTCGAGGATGGCGTGCGCGACCGGCGTGCGCGCCTCGCCCGCGCCGAAGAATCCCTGTGCCTCCAGCACTGACATCGCGAGCACCTCGCTGATGTCACGGCCGCCGAGGTGATGGTCCAACACCGATGCCTGGAACCGCTTCCCTTCGCACGCCTCGCAGGGGGTGGCGACGCCCGCCATCATCGCCAAGTCGGTGTAGATGACACCGACGCCGTTGCAAGTGGGGCAGGCACCCTCGGAGTTGGCACTGAACAGCGCCGGTTTCACCCCGTTGGCCTTGGCGAACGCCTTGCGGACCGGGTCGAGCAGTCCCGTGTACGTCGCTGGGTTGCTTCGTCGCGAACCGCGGATCGAGGTCTGGTCGACCGCCACGACGCCGTCCCGGCCCGACACCGAGCCGTGGATCAGCGAGCTCTTTCCGGAGCCGGCGACGCCGGTGACGACGACGAGCACGCCGAGCGGGATGTCGACATCGACGTTGCGCAGGTTGTGCGCCACCGCGCCGCGGATCGCCAGCGTGCCGATCGGTGTCCGCACCGTCGCCTTCAGAACGGCCCGGTCGTCGAAGTGGCGGCCGGTGATCGTGCCGCTGGCCCGCAGCCCCTCGACGGTGCCCTCGAAGCAGACACTGCCACCCGCCGTACCTGCGCCGGGGCCGAGATCGACGACGTGGTCGGCGATCGCGATTGTCTCCGGCTTGTGCTCCACGACGAGAACTGTGTTGCCCTTGTCCCGCAACCGCCGCAGCAGGTGGTTCATCCGCTGGATGTCGTGCGGGTGCAGGCCGGTGGTGGGCTCATCGAAGACGTAGGTGACGTCGGTGAGCGAGGAGCCGAGCTGGCGGATCATCTTGACGCGCTGCGCCTCGCCGCCGGACAGCGTGCCCGACGGCCGGTCGAGGGACAGGTAGCCCAGCCCGATCTCGACGAAGGTCTCGAGGCTGTGCTGCAGCGTCCCGAGCAAGGGTGCGATCGAGGGCTCGTCGAGGCCGCCGACCCACGCGGCCACGTCGCTGATCTGCATCGCGCAGGCATCAGCAATGTTGATCCCGTTGATCTTTGACGACCGAGCCTGCTCGGCGAGGCGGGTGCCGGCGCATTCGGGACACGTGGCGAAGGTGACCGCCCGCTCCACGAAGGCCCGGACGTGCGGCTGCAATGCGTCGATGTCCTTGGCGAGCATCGACTTCTGGATGCGGGGGATCAGGCCCTCGTACGTCAGGTTGACCCCGGTCACCTTGAT
>JAYSQK010000137.1:0-6841 GCA_043721555.1 Frankiales bacterium | reverse complement strand
GGGATCGCCCCCGCCGACCTGCGGCAGACCCTTGCCGACGTGACGTTGCGCGACGCGCTCGGCGACCGGCTCACCGCCGACGTTGCCGTACCCCAGGCGCAGCTGCGGCAGGCGTACGCGCAGGGCATCGCGCGTTACGACCAGGTGCATTCGGCGCACATCCTGGTCGCGTCCGCCGCCGTCGCACAGACGCTGCTGACGACGGTGCAGGCGCACCCGGATCAGTTCGCCGCACTGGCTGCGCGCTTCTCAACCGATCCGGGCAGCAAGGACAAGGGCGGGGACCTCGGCTTCCAGGGTCGGGGTGCGTTCGAAAAGCCTTTCGAGACAGCGATCTTCACTGCCAAAGTCGGCAGCGTGGTCCTGGCTCGCACGCGCTTCGGCTACCACGTCATCAAGGTGATCGAGCGGCGGACGACGACCTTCGACCAGGCCTCCCCGGACCTGCGCCGGGGACTGCTGTCGCAGCAGCGCGCGGCTGCTGTCGGTGACCTGCTCCAGCGCACCGCCCGTCAGCTCGGGGTCCGCGTCAATCCCCGCTTCGGGGTGTGGGACGACAAGACGCTTGATGTCGTCGCCACCAAGGTCGACCGTGCGAACGACTTCACCCGCAGTGCCACCACCCCCGGCTCCCCGCTGCCCAAGCAACCGAGGCCGTGAGCCGGCTCGTCCTGGTCACCTGCCCGCCGTACCTGCCGCCGGGGGTGCTGACCTGGCCGGCCTGGCAGGCGCTCCACCGCGGCCCGGTCCTGCTCACCGACGACCGTCATGAGCCGGCGCTGCGGGCCGCCGGGGTCGACCTGCGGGTCGTTGCGACCCTGGAACCGGCGTTGCTCCAGGGAGAGACCACCTGGCTGTGCGGGGCGGACGCTGATGACCTGCGCGCACTTGCCGCCTCGGGCGGGGTGCCGGTGACCGAGATCCCGGGCGCGCCGCTGCTGCCGGGGGCCCGTCTGCTCGACGTGGTCGCCGTCATGGATCAGCTGCGATCACCTGACGGCTGCCCCTGGGATGCGGCGCAGACGCACGCCTCGCTGGCGCCCTACCTGATCGAGGAGGCCTACGAGCTTTACCAGGCCCTCGAGGACGACGACCGGGCCGGTCTGCGCGAGGAGCTCGGGGACGTCCTGCTGCAGGTTGTCTTCCATGCCAGGCTCGCCCAGGAGCATGGCGACGACGTCTTCTCGATCGACGACGTCGCAGGCGATCTCGTCGACAAGCTGGTCCGCCGGCACCCGCATGTCTTCGCCGGCGCCAGTGCGGACGACCTCGAGGGCAGCTGGGAGGCGCACAAGGCCGCCGAGAAGGGCCGCACCTCGGTCACCGACGGCGTCCCGCTGTCGCAGCCGGCCCTGCTGCTTGCCGCGAAGCTGCAGCGGCGAGGTGCCCGCCTCGGTGCCCCGACGGGGAGCTACGAGGGGCTCGGCGGCCAGCTCTGGGCCCTGGTCGCGCGGTGCCGCGAGCAGGGGGTCGATCCCGAGGCGGCGCTGCGTACGGTCGCCCGGGAGCACCGTGACCGGTTGGCCCACACCGAGCACGCCGTACGCCGGGACGGTGGTGACCCGGCCGGGCTGAGCGAGCACGACTGGGCGCGGCGCTGGGCCTGACCCCCAGCTGCGCAAAGATCATCCGGGCCGGGCGCTGATGATCTTTGGACGGTGTCCGGGCGCGGGCCCGCTCTGAGACGTACAAAGATCACGGGGGCTCGGGTGACCCACGACTGGATGATCTTTGCGCAGTGGGACGATCCCGTCGTGACCCCTTTCGCGACCGTCGCTCGGCTGCAGGTGCAACGTTCCCCGCTGAAGCCTCGCCCCGCCGGCTCGGGCCACTACGATCCGGCGCCGCTGCTCGAGGTCGAGGCGATCGAGGTGGACGAGCGCGGCTGTATCGGGGTGCTCGGTGACGAGCGGATCGTCGATCTGCACCACGCCGACCACCCGGCCAGCCGCAACGTCCGGCTGGTCAATGGCCTGTCGGTCCTGCCGAGGGTGCACTACGGACAGCTGCGGGCCCGCTACGGACCTCATCTGGTCGACGGTGTTGCCGGTGAGAATGTGCTGCTCGACACCGAAGGTCCCCTGACCGCAGACGATCTCGGCGGTCAGCTCTGGCTCGAGCTGGACGGGCGCCCGGTCGAGGTCACTGGTGCAATGGCGGCGCCGCCCTGCGTGGAGTTCAGCCGCTGGGTCTTGCGCCGGGACGACCTGGAGGTCGACGACGAGCTGCGGGTGGTCCTGGACGACCTCGACCGGGGCCTGCGCGGGTTCTATCTGCGGCCGACGGGCGCCGGGGTCCTGCGGCCGGGCGCCCGCGTATGGCGCGCCTGAGCGAGCGCGGCCGCCCGTCTCGGTACGCTCTCGTAGCCCCATCGTCCATGTCCGGCAGGAGCACCGTGCCCTCCATCGAGGCCGTCGGCGCCCGCGAGATCCTTGACTCGCGCGGCAACCCCACCATCGAGGTCGAGGTCGCCCTCGACGACGGCACCTTCGCCCGCGCGGCCGTGCCCAGCGGCGCCAGCACCGGCGCCTTCGAGGCGGTCGAGTTGCGCGACGGCGGCGAGCGCTACGGCGGGAAAGGCGTGCTGCGGGCCGTGCAGGCCGTCAACGACGCGATCTCGCCCGAGCTCATCGGCACCGAGGCCAGCGAGCAGCGCATCATCGACCAGGCGCTCATCGACCTCGACGGCACGCCGGACAAGAGCCATTTCGGGGCCAACGCGATCCTCGGGGTGAGCCTCGCGGTCGCCCGCGCAGCGGCCGATTCGCACGGCCTGTCGCTGTTTCGCTACCTCGGCGGCCCCAACGCGCACGTCCTGCCGGTGCCGATGCTCAACATCTTGAACGGCGGTGCGCACGCCGACACCAACGTCGACGTGCAGGAGTTCATGGTCGCCCCGATCGGGGCCGCGACGTTCGCCGAGGCGTTGCGGATGGGCGCGGAGGTCTACCACTCGCTGAAGTCGGTGCTCAAGGCACGCGGCCTGGCGACGAGCGTCGGGGACGAGGGTGGCTTCGCTCCGAACCTGCCGACCAACCGCGATGCACTCGACCTGATCCTCGAGGCGGTCGGCTCTGCCGGGCTGACTCCTGGCCGGGACATCGCCCTGGCCCTCGACGTCGCCGCCAGCGAGTTCCACTCAGCCGACGGCTACCGGTTCGAGGGGGC
Organism: Frankiales bacterium; assembly: GCA_043721555.1. GTDB lineage: Bacteria > Actinomycetota > Actinomycetes > Mycobacteriales > SCTD01 > JAYSQK01. The sequence goes on along the minus strand of JAYSQK010000137.1, from coordinate 3,673 downwards.
GCTCAAGACCTCCGACGAGATGACCGCCTACTACGCCGATCTCGTCTCGTCGTACCCGATCGTGTCGATCGAGGACCCACTGGATGAGAGTGACTGGGACGGCTGGGCGCAGATGACCGCGCTGCTCGGCGCGCAGGTGCAGATCGTGGGTGACGACCTGTTCGTCACCAACCCCACCCGGTTGGCCGAGGGCATCGGCAAGGGCTGCGCAAACGCCTTGCTCGTCAAGGTCAACCAGATCGGCACCCTCACTGAGACGCTCGATGCGGTGAGCCTGGCCCACCGCAGCGGCTACCGCTGCATGATGAGCCACCGCTCCGGTGAGACCGAGGACACCACGATCGCCGACCTCGCGGTCGCCACCGACTGCGGGCAGATCAAGACCGGTGCGCCGGCCCGATCCGAGCGGGTCGCGAAATACAACCAGCTCCTGCGCATCGAGGAGGAGCTCGACGACGCGGCCCGCTACGCCGGCGCCGGCGCCTTCCCACGCTTCGCCGGCCGCGAGCGCTCCCAGGGCACCGTCTAACCCGTGCCGCCCTCCTCTCGTCCCGCCCCCGGACCGGGTCGCCGTCGACGGACCGCCGGCACCTCCCGTCGTACGCCGGGACAGGCCGCGGGCCGCCGGACCGGGCTGACCACCAGGGCGGCTGTGCTCGGACTCGTTGTGTGCGCGCTGGTCGTCAGCGGCGCGCTGCCCCTGCGGGAATACCTCTCCCAACGCGGTGCGATCGCCGACGCCGTCGCCGCCCAGGCCGCCCAGCGGGGGCGGGTGGCCTCGCTCGAACAGCAGCAGGGCCAGCTGCAGGACCCGGCCTACGTCCGGTCGCAGGCCCGCCTGCGCCTGCACTACGTCCTGCCGGGCGAGACCGCCTATGTCGTCCTCGGCCCGGCCGGTACGTCCGGGCCGAGCGGTCCGAAGGGGCGTCGCCAACCGGCCAAGGGGTCCGCGGCGCCGTGGTACTCCCAGCTGTGGGGCAGTGTCCAGGCGGCCGACCGGCCCGGCAGGTGAGCGGGCCGGACCCGCGAGACCGCACCGCTGTGGGGCTGCAACTCGGCCGACCGGCCCGGGCGATGCGGTCCGTCGCGCACCGCTGCGGGTGCGGCCTGCCCGACGTGGTCGAGACCAGCCCCCGGCTCGAGGACGGCACGCCGTTCCCGACGCTCTACTACCTCACCTGCCCGCGCCTGGCGGCCAGGATCGGCACGCTGGAGTCGAGCGGGTTGATGCGGGAGATGACCGGTCGGCTCGCCGAGGACCCGGCGTTGGCCGCCCGCTACGAGGCCGCGGCGCAGGACTATGTCGCCCGCCGTGACGCGCACGAGGTCCTGACCGGGGTGCCCGCGCAGGGCGGGATGCCGGTCCGGGTCAAGTGCCTGCACGTGCTGGTCGCGCACTCGCTCGCCGCCGGCCCCGGCGTCAATCCGTTCGGCGACGAGGCGCTTGCGCTCCTTGACGACTGGTCGTCCCGCGGCCCGTGCGTCGACCCGGATTCCGGCGCGCTGCCCGGCAAACGGACCCGCTCGTGAGGGTCGCCGCGGTCGACTGCGGCACCAACTCGGTGCGGTTGCTGGTCGCCGACCTGGTCGGTGGCGAGCAACGCGATCTGCACCGGGAGATGCGCGTGGTCCGGCTCGGGCAGGGCGTCGACCGGACCGGTGAGCTGGCCCCCGAGGCGTTGGCGCGCACCCGGGACGCGCTGATTGACTACGCCGCCGTGTGCGCCGGGCTCGGGGTCGAGCGCACCCGCATGGTGGCGACGAGCGCGACCCGGGACGCCAGCAACCGCGCCGATTTCGTCGCGATGGTGCAGGACACGCTCGGCGTGGCGCCCGAGGTCGTGTCGGGTGAGCAGGAGGCTGAGCTGTCCTTCCTCGGCGCGACAAGGGATCTCGACCCCGCCGACGGTCCCTTCCTGGTGATGGACATCGGCGGTGGCTCCACCGAGCTGGTGCTCGGCACCCGCGCCGTCGAGGCCGCGCTCTCCGTCGACGTGGGCTGTGTTCGGCTGACCGAACGCCATCTCGTCGACGACCCCCCGACACCGGCGCAGATCGCTGCCGCCGAGGCCGATGTCGACGCTGCGCTCGCCCTGGTCCGGGCGGTGGTTCCCGTCGAGCGGGCCCGCACGGCGATCGGGCTCGCGGGCTCGGTCACGACGATCGCTGCCGTCGCGCTCGACCTCCCGTCGTACGACGCGTCGGTGATCCACCTGTCGCGGATCAGTGCCGAACAGGTGCGCGCGACGACCGGGCGGCTGCTGACCATGCCCCGTGAGGAGCGAGCCGCCCTGCCGGTTATGCACCCCGGCCGGGTCGACGTCATCGGTGGCGGCGCGCTGGTCCTGCGCACGATCATGGACCGCCTCGGACTGGCCGAGGTGCTGGTGAGCGAGGCCGACATCTTGGACGGCATCGCCTGGAGCATGGCTACCTCACACGGAGCGGGAGCGGCACGATGAGCAAGGCGGATTGGGTCAGCGCTGTACGCCGTACCGACAAGCCGTGGGGGCACGAGGAGTTGTTCGCCCTCGTCGACGGCAGATTCTGCGGCAAGGCGATGCACGTCAACAAGGGTCACGCCCTCTCGCTGCAGTACCACGAGCAGAAGGAAGAGGTCATCTCGGTGCAGTCCGGGCGGCTGCGCGTCGAGGTCGGCCGGCACGAGGACGCTCTGGAGGAGTTCGATCTCGAGCCGGGGGAGTCCATCCACCTGGTGCCCTTCACCCGGCATCGCGTCACGGCCCTCGAGGACACCGTGCTGCTCGAGGCGTCGACGACCCAGCTGACTGATGTGGTCCGCCTGGAAGATCGCTACGGCCGAGCGGGCACCAGCGCCCCCTGACGGTTGTGGGCCGGCTTGGTGCTGGTGGAGCCCCCGGCTCGCCCCTGCCCCGCCCCGCTCCCCCCGCCCCCCCGCCCCGCTCCGAGTGATCCACGGAAGCTGGGGCACCCGGATGATCTTCAAATTCGTCCCCGGCCTTCCGTGGATCATTGGGTTCGGGCCGGGTTCGGCTGGGGACGGCAGCGAACCCGGCTTCGCGACCACGAGGGCTCAGCGATCACAACGGATTCGCGTCCACACCGGCTCAGCGACCACAACAGCAGGGAACCGGAGCCCCGCCCTCGGACCGCACGCTCAGCGGCGGCTGCCAGCCGATCGGCCGCCGCTTTGCTGCTGTTGTTGTCGTCGGCCTCGGTAGCGCGCGGTGGAGCACCGTTGCCGAGCTGTTCACCGACTCGGGGGCCGCGGCTGTGGGAGGGTGCCGACGTGGTGATCGTTGCGGGTTCCGGGTTCCCGACCGACCGCGCCAGCGCCAGCACGCCGGTGGCCCACGATGCGCATGACGTCGTACACCTGGCCGACAGCGCACCGAGCCTGGCGCAGCTGGACGGCCGGTCATCGGTCTGCCGAGCCTGCCCGCGCCTGGTCGCGTGGCGCGAGCAGATCGCCGTGACCAAGCGGGCGTCGTACGCGGAACAGGTGTACTGGGGTCGGCCGGTCACCGGCTGGGGGGCTGACAAACCGCGGGTGCTGATCCTCGGCCTCGCGCCGGCCGCGCACGGTGGCAACCGGACCGGCCGGATCTTCACTGGCGACCGCAGTGGCGACTGGCTGTTCTCGGCGCTGCACCGCGCCGGTCTCGCGACCCTCCCGACCTCGACGAGCGCC